>JAAZOE010000461.1 GCA_012797915.1 Candidatus Zixiibacteriota bacterium
ACGGTCAGCTCGATCAGGTCAATCCCCTCGGCCTTTTCCAGCAGACGGCAGACCTCGACATATTCGTCCTGCGTCGATCCGGCCACGTTGACGATCCGGACCGTCCTGAGCTTCCGCAGAAACGGCAGCTTTTCCTCGATGAACCGTTCCACGCCGACGTTGGCCAGCCCGATGGCATTGAGCATGCCGGCCGGGGTCTCGCAGGTGCGGGGCGGCGGATGCCCCGCCCGTTCCTTCAGCGTGATTGTTTTGGTGACAATTCCCCCCAGCGCCTCCAGATCGATCAGCTCGGCGAACTCCTCGCCGTACCCGAATGTCCCCGAGGCGACCATGACCGGATTCTTGAAGGTCACCCCGCCGATCGTTACCGCCAGCGACGGCTTCACAGTTGCACCTCGCCCAGGTTGAAGACCGGACCGTCATGGCAGACCCGGACATAGGTTCCGGGATGGGACCGCGACGGTTTGATACAGCCGAGACAGACCCCGACACCGCATGGCATGGGAGCCTCCAGCGATAGTTCCCCCGGCCACGCCTGCGCCAGCGCCAGTTCCTGCAACGCCGCCAGCATCGGCTCCGGCCCGCAGCCGTACACCCGGAAGGCACGGCCGATGTGCGGCCAATGGTGTCGCAGAGCCTCTGTGACCACCCCGCGGAATCCCTGCGAGCCGTCGTCGGTGCTCAGAATAAGATTCATCCCGAGGCGGCGTAGCCGCGGCAGGTCGATCAGGTCGCCTTTGACCCGTCCGCCGTAGAAAAAAAAGATGGTCTTCGGATCGCGCCCGCGGCCGATCAGATGACGGGCCAAAAAGGCCAGCGGCGGCAAACCCACCCCGCCGGCCGCCATCACCACCGCCCCCTTCGCCGGCGGAAGGGAGAACCGATTTCCCAGCGGGCCGAGCAGATCGAGGATCGCGCCGGACTTCACCTCGCCCAACCGGGCGGTCCCGCGCCCCACCACCTTGTATATGATTTCCAAAACTCCCCCGTTGGCATCATAATCGGAGATGGAAAAAGCCCGCCGGAAGAACGGATCCAGTCCGGAAGCGACTTTCAGATGAACGAACTGTCCGGGATGTACGGTGCGGGACGGCGCGAACCCCTCCAGCCGCAACCGATAATACAAACCGGCGGCATCCAGCGGACGATTCTCGATCACGCGACAGCGTTGGGGAACAGTCTTCGTCATTGGCGATACTCGGGTGGCATGGTTACCGTGTACGTATAATAAAACCAGTGGTCGAACAGCGCGGACGGCATCTTCCCGATGTCGAATTTCGTGTTCTCGACCGTCTTGATGACGTTTTCGTTCAATTCCCGCGATTGCGTCTCATTCACCAGCTTGACCTCCACAACTTCGCCGGAAAAATCGATCCGGATATGGAAGTACAGTTTGTCTTCGATATGATAGGCGACCGCTTCCAGCGGATACTTGAACGGCACCTCCTCCCGAAGGAAATACTCCTGCGCCGGCGGCAATTGATTTCCCTTTTCGTCGGAGATGAAACGCGAGATCCCGGTCGTGTCGATGGCGCTGCCCATCGAGTCCAAAATCGTGCTGTCGGCGGCGGCCAGCGCCGTCGAATCAGCTTCCGGTTCCTCGTCCTTGATGGGAGTCGATTTCTTCAGCGGCGCCTTGAACGCGGCCAGTTGCGCCGAGATAGAGGAACTGTACGGCGTGTTGGGGAAGGAATCGGTGAACGCCTCGTACCGTTCGATGTTGGCGGAATCGTCGGGCGCCAGATACATCTCGAACAGCTTCAACAGGGCATAGCGGGCCTGAATGCTGTAATCGGAGTGGGGGAAACCCTCGGCTACCCGGCGGTAGTATGCCTGCGCCGAATCCAACAGCCGCAGATCCCGCACATAATCCGATCCTTTGCGCTCCCGGACGAGGCCGATGCCGGAGTCGGCCTCCAAACGGAGATAATACGGCGTGGAGTCGACCGCCTTGAATTGTTCCAAAAACGATTCCGCCCGGTTATACACGATGGCCGCGTATCCGGAATCAGCCACTGTCCCGGCCAATCCCAAAAGCCCCACCACTTCCTTGACCTCATCGTATCCGGCATAGTCCCGCAGGACCCTCCGTAGCAGGCTGTCGGCTCCGGCGGTATCGGCAAAATCATTCCGTTGGATTTGGGCCATGGCGATCAACGCCCGCGGGGCGGAGCGGGCATCGGGATACCGCTCCAAAAGCGTCGCAAAGGCATGCAGGGCCGAATCCGGCTTTTCCAGTTCCACGTAGAACAACTCCCCGAGATGATACAGGTTCAATCCGGCCTGATCGATCTGCTCCTGCAAGGTCTGCGCGGCTTGCATGGCCGCCAGCGCCGAATCGGCGGCGGCCGACCCCTTCGTGTTCGATTTCGGCTTCGGCTTCCTATCCGCTCCCGCCTCCTGCCCGGCACTTCCCGCTTTGAGGGCGGCCGGTCCCATGGCGTCCGGCGCAACCCCCATGATATGCGTGGCATCCATCATCGGGACCGCCGTTTCCAGGTTGTTTGCCTCCCGCAGCGATGCTTCCGCCGAGGATTCCGGGGGGGCATAGGGAGTGACGACCCAAAGCGTATCTACCGGCTCCAGCGGGACGGCCACCTGAATGGTGTCGGCCCGATTGGGATCGGAAGGTTCCGGGGGCGCATACGGGATAACCACGTGAATCGTGTCGACTTCCTCTCTCGTCGCCGGTCCCGCGGATGGCTCCGGTTCCATCGGTGAGGCCGCCGCTGGCTCCTCCGTTTCCGCAGGCACATAAGCATAGGGAATGGTCACTTGAATCGTGTCGATTTTCCCCTCGGGAACGGCGGCCTCGGTTTCGGTCGTTTCCGGGGGTTCATACGCGTATGGAATGGTCACCTCGATGGTGTCCACCGGTTCCCCGGTGGTCTCCGCATCACCGCCGTCAACCGGACCGACCCCCGTGGTATCGAACACCGACCCCGTGCTGTCGGCCGCCTTGCCCGGCGGAGCCGGTTTTGCCGTCCCCGGCCGCACGATCAGCGTGTCCGCCTGGCTGTATTGCTGCAGAAGGGTCAGAGTCGAGGCCCGCTTGGTGGCATCGGTATAGACCGGCGATTTGCTCTTTTCGTCACGCGCCTTGGCATAATGGACCAGGGCTTTGTCCAGGTCCTCCAAGTCGTATTGATAGATCAATCCCAATTCGTAGTGGGCGATGGCCGCCGCATCCTTTTTGGGGTTTTCCTCGATCACCTTCTCATAGGTGCTGATGGCATCGTCCAGTTCCCCGTCCCACTCGTACCCCCGGGCCATCATCAGCCGGACTGAAGCCAGCGAGTCGAAATAGACGTCGTTGCCGGCCAGCTCGCCCAATTTGGCCAGGCCGTCCTGAAACCGGTTCATGAAATAATCGCACTGCGCCATCCGGAAGGTAAACCAATACGTTTGCAGGGTATCCGGATTGACCTTCAACGCTTCTTCATAATTGGCATACGCCTTGTCGAACTGGTACAGATCGAAATACCCGTCGGCCATATACGACAGGGCGTTTAGTTTGTCGCGATCCTGGCCGAGCGAATCGAGCAGGGACTGGAAATAAACGATCGCCTTCTCGTACTCCTTCTCGTCGAAATAGTACTGCCCCAGCGAGCGGGCCGCCTCGGCCCGCATATCCTTGTTCCGCTCCTGCCTCAGGATTTCCTCGAACAGGACCACCCCCTCGGCATCCTCTTCGAGCTTCAGCTTGTCCTTGGCATACAAAAGCCGGGCCGGGGAGATGTATTCCGATTGCGGGTAGTTGGCGAACAACTCCTTGAACTTGCGGGCCGATTTGTCGAATTCCCCCAGACGGTAGTACGACGAACCGATGATGTACAGGGCGTCGTCGACCCAGCTGGAATTGGGGTGCCGCTCCAAAACCTTCGAGGCCTTAGTGATGGCGTCGTTGTACTGCTTGTTTTCGGTGGGGTTGGCCTTTTCCCGGTTATCCTTCTTCCGGGTTTCCTCGGCGGCGTTGAAATTCTTGCGGATGTTGTGGAAGGTGTTGAAATAAATGCAGGAACAGGAGCTGAAGTTCAACGTCAGAGCGAGAACCGCCAGTATTGGTATTGCGCGCTTAAGCACCGTCCGGCTCCATCTCCTGGATAAATCCGTTTTCCAGACCAGCAGTATAGAACATCTCAACGGCCTTGTCAAACTCGGCCGGGGTGACCCGTCGGCCCAGCCCCGCCATCCCCACCGCCCGATAGGCCGGGAAATACTGACTCATCAGACTGACAAACACCTGCGGCGACACCTCGCGGGCCAGAAACCGGAAGATATCCTCCGAACCGGAACGGCCCTCGGGCAGGACCAAATGACGAATCAACAGACCCCGGACGGCGATCCCGTCATCATCGGTTTCCAGATTCCCCACCTGCCGATACATCTCCTTCACCGCCGCGCGATTCACCTCCTTATACCGCGCCGCCCCGGAACAGTTGCGGGCGATCTCGTCGTCGGCGTACCGCATGTCGACCATATAGATGTCGATGATTCCCTCCAGCGTGCGCAGGATGTCCAGCTTCTGCCAGCCGGAACAGTTGGACAGGATAGGAATGGTCAGCCCGGCCTGCCTGGCCCGGCCGACCGCCGCCACCGCGTGTCCCATGACATGATCGGGCGTGACCAGATTGATATTATGCGCCCCCCGCTTCTGCAGGGTCAGCATCGCCTCGGCCAGCTCCGCGATGGTCATCGGCGAGCCGACCAACTGCTGGCTGATCGGATAATTCTGGCAGTACAGACAGCACAGCGAACAACCGGAAAAGAAAATCGTCCCCGACCCGCCGGTCCCGGAAATCGGCGGTTCCTCGCCGTGATGCAGGTTGCAGCTGGCCACGATGGCTTCGCCGCCGACCCCGCACTGCCCCGTCTCGCCGATGGTCCGGTCGATTCCGCATTCGTGCGGGCAAAGGTCGCAGGCGGTCAGCCGCGCCAGCAGGTTGTCGCCGATGGAAATAATCTCGGCGGGAGTTTTCGCGTTCATGGATGGATACCGGTCATCGGATACAGGCTTCCATAGGGACGATCATTATGGGGAATAACGGTCATTGGGTTCAGGTGGTTCCATCGCCGGCGACGATCTGTCTCTTTCGCGCCTCGAACCGCTCCAGCAGAAGAGGCAGAATCTCGCCCGATTTCCCCTGAAGGAAGACATCGGCCACCGGCGTCAACGGCGTCGGTTCCACGTTGACCTCGACCAGGCAGGCGCCTCGTCGGGCCGCCACCAAAGGCAGCGATGCCGCCGGTTGCACCACCGCCGAGGTCCCCACTGAAAGGAATACCTCGGCCGCTTCAGAGGCCTCGAAGGCCGCTTGGAGGATATCGTGGGGCAGCATTTCCCCGAACCAGACGACATCCGGACGGATCATCCCGCCGCAACCGCAATGCGGCAACTCGGCGTCGGGGTCGATTTCGCGCTCGTACAGACGGCCGCAGTCGAAACACTTGTTGCGGGAGATGTTGCCGTGCAGTTCCAGAATCCGTGTCGATCCCGCCCGGCGATGAAGCCCGTCGATGTTCTGGGTGATGACCACCGCATCCGGGAAATGCTTCTCGAAGGCGGCGATGGCGTGGTGTCCGGGGTTGGGGGCCACCTTGCTCATCAGGTCCCGGCGATGCTGGTACCACTCCCAGACCAGGTTCGGATTGCGCATAAAACCGTCGACCGAGGCCAGTTCCTCGGGCCGCATCTTGTTCCAGATGCCTCCTTCGCCCCGAAACGTCGGCACCCCCGACTCGGCCGAAATCCCGGCCCCGGTGGCAAACACCACCCGCCTGGCCCGCCTCAGCCGGTCGATCAGGGATTGCGGAATCTCATTTATGGTCATGCCAAAACCGGAAATGATTTGGAGACAAAGTTACCCATCGACCCGTTTTCATCGGGAATTCGAATCAGAAGCCCCCATCCTTTTCAGGCTCGCCAACGAGGCCTCGATGGTCGGTTTGAATTTCTCCAGAGCGTCGGCCCGAATGATATATTCGATTAAAAACCGCCCGTCGTCGGAGGTCTGACCGAGTATCTTGTAGTTGACCGTGACTCCGGTATTCAGCAGATACTGATACAGATTCAAGCTGTTGAGGGAGACCTTCGAAGGCGTCAGGGAGCCGGTCCCCTTGCGTTCCGAAAGAAAATTCTCGAACCGCCCGGCCAGCGACTCCAGATCATCCACCCGGTTGCCGACCTTGGCCAGGTACATCATCCCGATGGCGCTGTCGGCCCACACCGCCAGCGGCAACACCGGGAATACCTTCTGCGACAGCCCCGTACTCGTCATCATCAACCGGAACTGAGCCAGATTGGAGCTGTCCATCACCGCCCACCCGGCCGGCGGGGCAAGGCTTACATTCAGCTCCGCAAACACCGTCGGCTCGCCGGTCAACAAGGGATCGGCCGTGTATCCGGCCGAGGGAAACAGTTCCGACTTCGAGCACGACAGCGCCGGGACCATCGCCACGGCCGCCAAAAACGCCAACGGCCACAGGGTCTTTTTAACAGTTTTCGTAGACACCTCTTCCCGTATCATTTATTTTAACCTATGTCCCGCCCGGCCGGAAGTCAATCACCCCGTCAACCTTTTGCAGCCGTTTTCTCTCCAACCGATGGCGCGAAACCGGTTGACCACAACAGGGTAGAATGATATATTCGGCCAATTGCATTAGCCGGGAAAGGGTAGTGTATGCGCGCGCTCATCACCGGAATCACCGGGCAGGATGGATCGTATCTGGCGGAACTGCTGTTGTCCAGGGGATATGAGGTCTACGGCATGGTCCGACGCTCCTCCACCGAAACTTTCGACCGTATCCAGCATATCCGGGACAAGATTCATTTTGTCCAAGCCGACCTCCTGGACCAGCTCTCCATCGTCCATGTTATCGAGGAGGCCCGCCCGGAGGAAATCTATAACCTTGCTGCGCAATCGTTTGTCCCGACCTCTTGGAGCCAGCCGATGTTGACCGGGGAATTCGACGCCCTCGGGGTCACCAAGATGCTGGAGGCCATCCGCCTGGTCGACAAGAAAATCAAGTTCTACCAGGCCTCTTCGTCGGAGATGTTCGGCAAGGTCCGGGAAGTGCCCCAGGTGGAAACCACCCCCTTCTATCCCCGTTCACCGTACGGTGTGGCCAAGGTGTATGGCCACTGGATCACGGTCAACTACCGGGAAAGTTACGGCATCCATGCCTCCAGCGGTATCCTGTTCAACCATGAGTCTCCCCGACGGGGGCTGGATTTCGTCACCCGCAAAATCACCGACGGCGTCGCTCGAATCAAGCTCGGTCTGGCCGACAAACTGACCCTGGGCAACCTCGATGCCAAGCGGGACTGGGGGTTTGCCGGCGACTATGTCCGGGCGATGTGGCTGATGACCCAACAAAAAGAAGCCGGCGACTATGTCATCGCCACCGGTGTCAGCCACTCCGTGCGCGAGTTCGTCCAGGAGGCGTTCGCCTGCGTCGACCTGGACTGGCAGAAACATGTCACCACCGATCCCCGGTATATGCGGCCGGCGGAGGTCGATTTCCTCGTCGGAGACGCCTCCAAGGCCCGCAAAGTCCTGGGATGGCAACCGGAGATCGATTTCAAGGGACTGGTCCGGATGATGGTCGAGGCCGACCTCAAACGGCTCAAGGAGTAGAAAACCATCAAAGCCTATATCACCGGTCTCTGCGGCTTCGCCGGGTCATGGCTGGCCGAGGAACTTTTGGCCCAGGGATATACCGTGCGGGGGGCCGCTCTGCCGAGTGAATCCGACCGTAACGTCGCTCATCTCGGTTCCCGCGTCCGCATCGACCGCTTCGACATCACCGACCGCGACGCCTGCCGGCGATATCTGGCCAAGGCCAAACCGGATTACCTGTTTCATCTGGCGGCGTTCGCCTCGGTCGGCAAGTCGTTCTCCATGGGCGAAGAAACCATCCGGGTCAACACCCTCGGCAGCTACCACCTCTTCGACGCTCTCCGGGACAAAAGCTGGCTGAAGAAGCTGGTCTATGTCAGCTCCTCCGATGTCTACGGCCCGGTGAAATCGAAAGACCTGCCGCTTCGGCCCGACACCCCCATCCATCCCGTCTCACCCTACGCCCAATCGAAAGCGGCGGCGGAACTGATCGCCCGCGCCTATATCGCCCGCCACGGCCTGCCGATCGTCATTGTCCGGTCCTTCAATCACACCGGTCCGCGGCAGGGACCCGACTTCGTCATCCCGGCTTTTTCGCAGAAAATCGTTGCCGCCGAACGGTCCCGGGGAAAAGCAACCATCAAGGTTGGCAACCTGACCGCCCGACGGGACCTCTCCGACGTCCGCGATATCGTCCGGGGATACCGTCTCCTGGCCGAACGGGGGCAGGTCGGCGGCCTGTACCACCTTTGTTCCGGAAAGGCACATTCCATCAGCCGGCTGCTAAACATGCTGCTGGCTTTGTCCGATAAAACAATTAACGTACAACAGGATAAGAGCCTGTACCGAACCATCGATATTCCCGTTTTGAGGGGGAGCTTCGATATCACGCAACAGGAAATCGGCTGGAAACCGGAGATTGGGCTGAAAACGACGCTTGCGGACACGCTCAATTTCTGGCGGAGGCGAGCTGATTAAAGGAAAACGAACCATGCCAAAGAAACTGGTCGACAAAATCAAGGACAAAAGCGCCCGAATCGGTGTCATCGGTTTGGGATACGTGGGATTGCCCCTGGCGGTGGAATTCGCCAAGGCCGGGTTCAAGGTCACCGGATTCGAAATCGATGCCAAAAAGGCGAAGATGATAAACGCCGCCAAGTCGTACATCGATGATATCACCGATACCGACCTGGCCCCGGTGGTCAAATCCGGCCGCCTGCGGGCCACCACCAACGATGCCGAACTGGCCAAAATAGATTGCGTCTCGATCTGCGTGCCGACGCCGCTGTCGAAATCCAAAGACCCCGATATCAGCTACATCATCGCCGCCCTGAACTGGGTCACCAAGCACCTCCATCGCGAAATGCTGATCGTGCTGGAATCGACCACTTATCCCGGCACAACGGTCGAGGTGGTCCAGACCCAGTTGGAAGGCACCAAGGCGAAACTGAAAGCGGGCAAAGATTTCTATCTGGCTTTCTCGCCGGAACGGGTGGATCCCGGCAATCCCGTCTATTCCACCAAAAACACCCCCCGGGTGGTCGGCGGAACATCGAAAAAATGCACGGCCATCGCCAAACTGTATTACCAGCAGGTTCTGCCCAACGTCCATGCGGTTTCCTCGACCCAGGCCGCCGAGATGGTCAAGCTGCTGGAAAACACCTTCCGCTCGGTCAACATCGGCATGGTCAACGAAATGGCTGTGATGTGCCATCGCCTCGGCCTGGATGTCTGGGAAATCATCAACGCCGCCTCCAGTAAGCCGTTCGGCTATATGAAATTCCTCCCCGGCCCCGGCTTGGGCGGTCACTGCATCCCGATCGACCCGCTTTACCTGTCGTGGAAACTGAAAGCGCTCAACTACTACGCCCGGTTCATCGAACTGGCCGGCGATGTCAACTCGCACATGCCGGAGTGGGTGGTCGAGCGGACCTGCGACCTGCTCAACCGCCACGGCCGCGCGATCAAAGGGACCAAGATCGTCGTGCTGGGTATCGCCTACAAGCGGGACATCAAGGACGTCCGCGAATCTCCGGCGCTGGATGTCATCCGGCTGTTCGAGAAGGCCGGCGCCACCGTCAAATACAACGATCCGTACGTGCCGCAGATTCGCTGGCACGAGGGGATTCTCAAGTCGACGAAGCTGACCGCGGCGCTGCTCAAGCAGTCCGACCTGGTCGTGATCGTGACCGATCACACCAACTATGATTATCAGTGGATCGTGGATAACGCGAAGCTGATTTTCGACACCCGCAACGCCACGGCCAAGGTGACCCGTCACCGCAGCAAGATCGAACTGCTGTAGTCGTTGACGTTCGACAATATTTCTGACCTTCAAACAGCCTGGCGGTTGCGACCTCCGTCGGGCTGTCTCATTTTCCGTTCTTATCAATTGTCGTCTGTTGACGGAAAACGTGATGTTTCGAGATTGACAACAGATGATGAGTACAATAGCATGTACTGAGAGAGGATATCTGTTGGTAGGCATTATTATTGATAGATCGTCGAGGTGCCGGCGAGCGTTGGATATCACGCCCATAAATACGTCAATTGAGACGGAGGAAGCGCTCGTCCCTTTATGGCGCAACAACACTTGAAATGGCGTGAGCAATACCATTCGCGCCGATATATGGAATTTCTGGATGAGGAAGGGCTTCGCCAGAGGGCTAAAGATATATTTGCCAACTTGCTCGAACTAACCAAGGAATCAAAGATTGGTTTGCTGACTTCACCTTTTGAGAGGAATATGTGGCTAAGGATATGGACTCATGTATTGGAAGAATTTAAAATTAGATATGGTGATTACCCGGCTGGCTTTAAGGGCGGCTGGTTTCGAGATGTTCATTATCCGAATCCAAAGTTGCCTCTGGCAAAAAGCGCTGCCTATGCTGTAAAATGTACTGGCCTTCCGCCGGGCGATCATCTGTTTAAATATGGAAAGGCTTGTCACCTTGAAGGAGTTATAAATGATGGCTTTTTGCGTGTCGCACCTGCTTCGTTTTATGATGATCCGTCATTAGGTTTCGCAATACGTGACAGCGAAATGAGGGCAAATATTAGCCTATACCCGCGCGATTTCAAGATTAAAGCCTTTGATGGTAAAACCCGGAAATTTAAGGGTGAGATACCCGCATCCGAGATCAATTGTGAATGGGTCGCTCCCACGAATTATTTTGTCAGTTGCTTTTCGCTTTCCCTGCTTCCCCGACTGTTTATCGACTTTGAAGCGGACTCATGTCTAATCATTAATAATACTGATGCTTTTGCCAGTGCCCTTGACAAGGGAACTCACGATCAATTATCTGGATGGACTTTCCATTATGGTTTGGTTGAATACTATGATCCACTAAACTATCCCCTCCCGCAATTAGATGTATATATGTCAAAGAACTTTCGGTATGCGTATCAGCGGGAGTTCCGTTTTCTTTGGCTTCCGGAAAGCCCTATGCAGACGCTTGATCCTATCTTTGTCAACATACCCTGTATAAAGGAAAATTGCTATCTTCTCAAAATATGAGGACAATCGGCCCCGTGCCAATGGTCCTTCCGCCGAGATAAATGTCTCATAGATAGGTCGGGTTTTGCGTAGACTTAGATATGAACTGTCCATCACGTGCCGTTCCCCGGTCGAGCATTCTGGTCGGACTCTTCTGCCTCCTGACCGGCGCGCTCTACGCCGCCGATCAACCCATTACACCCGCCGTCGGCGATAGCCTGCGGATCGAAACCGTCGTCTCGCAAGTCCTGAAAACCAATGACCAGGCCGCCGCCGCGCGATACATGGAACAATCGGCCGCGGCCAAAATCGCCCCGGCCGGCGCCTGGGATGACCCCATGCTCATGCTCGGCGTGGTCAATTTACCGACCGATTTCAAATTTAACGAGGATATGATGACCATGAAAATGGTCGGCCTCAGCCAGAAAATCCCCTATGCCGGGCAAAACGGACTTGAGAAAAAGGCCGCCCGCGCCGAAGCCGACGCCTCCTCCGCCAACCGGGAGGAAACCGAACGGGAACTGGTGTTGTCGGCCAAGCTAGCCTTCTATGACTGGTACTTTCCATCACGCATGATCGACGACATGAAAGCCCAGCGCGCCCTGATGGCCGATATGGTTTCCTCGGCCACCGCCGGGCTGACCGCCGATCAATCCGGACAGGCCGATGTCGCCATGGCCCAGTCCGAACTCTGGCGGATGGACGCCGAAATCCTCTCCATGGAACAGATGGTCGATGAGTCCCGATATATGCTCTGCGCCCTGATGGGCCTGCCGACCGACACGAAACTCCCATCCCCCGCGCAACCGCCGACAGCCGTCATACCGGATACCCCCAATGATTGGATAACCGCCGCCGATGCCAATTATCCCGTGCTGAAGAAGATGGACTATCAGGCGATCGGTTACGGTTTTTCCGCCGACGCCATGCGCCGCATGCGCTGGCCGATGGTGGAACTGTCCGCCTCATACGGCTTCCGGGCCGACATGCCGATGGAAGAGGTCAAAGACATGGTTGGCTTTCAGGTCAGCTTTTCCCTGCCGTTCTTTTCCGGCCGCCGCCAGAACGACATGGCCCGCTCGATGGACTTGATGAAACTGGGCATGGAGGCGGAAACCTCCCAGATGAGGCGCGAGGTCGAGGCCGAAGTTCGGACCCTTCACGCCAAGGCCCGACGCCTTTCGCAAAGCCTGGCCTTGTACACCGAACGGATCATCCCGGCCGACAACGATGCCTGGCAAAGCATGCTGGCTTCCTATGCCGCCGGTCGGATGATGCTGTCCGATATTCTGGAGAGCGCCATCCGCATCTATCGCGACCGGGTGGCCGCCCGCCGTCAGGCGTACGACCTCGCCCGCACGACGGCCGAAGTCGAAAAGTACATTTCCGCCGCCGCGATGGAAAAGTAACCGCCCCAAGGAGACCATATGGCCGACATGACGCACCAATCGTTTGACCAGGAACCGATGCCGGAAGGGGAAGAGGCCCCGCCCAAAGGAATGAAGACGATGGCTCATATTCGCTGGGGCATCCTGATCGTCCTGTCGATCTTCGCCGTGTTTATGGTCGTCAATTATTTCGGTGGGTGCTCCGGCGGGGGAAACCAGGCCGCGGCGGTGAAATATTACTGCCCCATGCATCCCACCTACATCACCGACAAACCGGGGGAGTGCCCCATCTGCGGCATGGACCTGATCGTCATGCCCGCGCAGAGTAAAACTTCAGCGGCAGTGAAATATTACTGTCCGATGGATACGACGTATATCAAAGATGCTCCCGGCGAATGTCCCATCTGCGGTATGGACCTGGTGGTTATGCCGCAAAAAGCACAGGCATCATCATCCATGGCCGGGATGGAGGGTTTCGAAGTCCCCGGAACGGCCGAGGTGACCATTGAACCGCATCGATTGCAGATGATCGGCATCAGGACCGCCAAAGTGGAACGACGGCCGCTCGACGACCAGATCACTCTCGCCGGCTCTGTCGCCGCCGATGAAACCCGCACGCACAAAGTCACCATCCGGGCCTCCGGGTGGGTCAAGGAACTGTTCGTCGACCAGACCGGACAATACGTCAAGGCCGGTCAACCCCTGTTGTCCATATACAGTCAGGAATTGTACCAGGCCGGACAAGACCTTCTGGTGGCGAAAAATTCGGCCGACCAAAACACTCCCGATACCAGCCTGACGGCGATGCGCCGAAAGCTCCTCGATGCCGCTAGGCAGCGACTCCATTTGTTGGGACTTGCGGATACCGATATCGACGCCATCGAACAGTCCGGCACGGCCCAGTCGACCATCACCCTGCACAGCCCCGTCAGCGGATATGTGCTGGAAAAATCGGTCTCGCCCGGACAATACGTCGGCATGGAGCAAACGCTCTACACCGTCGCTGACCTGAGCATGATTTGGGTCATCGCTGAAGTGTATGAACAAAACCTGTCCGACGTTAAAGTCGGTCAGCCGGCGACATTGCGCCTGGCCGCCTATCCCGATGAAACCTTCGAGGGCAAGGTCGGCTTCATCTACCCATCCGTCTCCGAGACCACCCGGACGATTAAAATTCGTCTGGAATTCGCCAACCACGATCTCCACCTGCGCCCGGGCATGTTCGGCGACGTCGCCGTCCAGCTCGGCGGCGAAAACGTCCTGGCGGTCCCGGCCGAGGCGGTGATGGACGACGGCGACGTCAAATATGTCTTCGTCGTCTCCGAGGGCAAACATTTCACCCCGCGGAAAGTGTCGGTCGGCCGGACAACGACTGACTGGATGGAAGTGGTCGGCGGATTGGCCGAGGGGGAAGAGGTTGTCACCAGCGCCAACTTCCTGATCGACTCCGAAAGCCGTCTCAAGGCGGCCGTGGCCGGCATGGGCGGTGCTTCGGAAAAAGCCGAAATCCCCGTCGCCGCCGGCGAACATAACCATTAACGGTCTCGCGGGATGTTGTCATGATCCGCGCTCTTATCGACTTCTGCGCCCGCAGCAAAACGGTCGTTATCATCGGCACCCTCTTCGCCTGCATTGGGGCGTGGTATTCCATCCGCAGCATCCCGCTGGATGCCATCCCCGACCTGTCCGACACCCAGGTCATCATCTGGACCGAATGGATGGGCCGCAGTCCCGATCTCGTGGAAGATCAAGTGACCTATCCGATCGTGACCGCGCTTCTGGCCGCGCCGAAAGTGTCCGACGTCCGCGGCTACTCCATGTTCGGCATGTCCTTCGTCTATGTCATCTTCAAGGACGGCACCGACCTGTACTGGGCGCGCAGCCGCGTGCTGGAATACATGAGTCAGTTCCAGGGGAAACTCCCACCCGGCGTATCTCCGACCCTCGGCCCCGATGCCACTTCCGTCGGCTGGGTGTTCCAATACGCCCTCAAAGACACCACCGGCCGCCACGATCTGGCCGAGATGCGCACCTTCCAGGATTTCACCCTGCGGTATGCCCTGACCTCCGTCCCCGGCGTGGCCGAGGTGGCGAGCATTGGCGGATACCAGAAACAATACCAGGTGGAAGTCGACCCCAACGTTCTCCGGGCATATAACCTGTCCATCAACGACATTTCCCGGGCCATCCGCCAAAGCAACAATGAAGTCGGCGGCCGGGTGATCGAATTGACCGGCCGCGAGTATTTCGTCCGCGGACGAGGGTATGTCGGCGACCTCGATGCCCTGCGGAAGATCGGTCTGGGAACCTCACCCGACGGCACCCCGATCCTGCTGGGCAATATCGCCAAGATCGGATATGGTCCTGAAATCAGACGAGGAGTGGGGGACCTCGATGGCATCGGCGAGGCGGTCGGCGGCATCGTCATCATGCGCTCCGGCCAGAACGCCCTCGAGGTCATCAAAGCGGTGAAAGCCAAACTGGCCGAGATGACCCCGGCGTTTCCCGAAGGGGTTCAACTCGAAATCGTCTACGACCGCAGCAACCTGATCGACCGGGCCATCAACACCCTCAGGAATACCCTGATCGAAGAAGCCATCGTCGTGGCCTTGATGATCCTCCTTTTCCTCCTCCATTTCCGCAGCGCCCTGGTACCGATCATCGCCCTGCCGGTCTCGGTCGCCTTGGCTTTCATCCCGATGCACCTGCTGGGGATCAACTCCAACATCATGAGCTTGGGCGGCATCGCCATCGCCATCGGGGCGATGGTCGACGCCAGCATCGTCTTGGTGGAAAACGCCCACAAACGGTTGGAGAACGCCCTGCCGGGGGCCGACCGGAAAGAAATCATCATCGCCTCGGCCAAGGAAGTCGGCCCGGCCATCTTCTATTCGTTGCTCATCATCACCGTCGCCTTCCTGCCGGTCTTCACCCTGACCGGCCAGGGGGGGCGGCTGTTCAAGCCGCTGACCTATACCAAAACCTTCGCCATGTTCTTCGCCGCCATCACCGCTGTGACCCTCTCGCCGGCCCTGATGACCATCCTCATCCGCGGCCGCATCCGGCACGAAAAGAACCACCCCGTCTCGAAATTCCTGATCGGCCTGTACAAGCCGTTCGTCTATGTCGCCCTGCGCAATCCCAAAACGACTATCGCCATCGGCTTGGTCGCCATCATCGCCACCCTGCCGATGATTCCGAAGATCGGATCGGAGTTCATGCCGCCGCTCAATGAGGGGGACATCCTCTTCATGCCGACCACCCTGCCGAACATCTCCATCGAGCAGGCCAAGCAATACATGCAGTATCAGGACCGCATCCTGCGGTCTTTCCCGGAGGTGGTTTCCGTCTACGGCAAAGCCGGGCGGGCCGAAACCGCTACCGACCCGGCCCCCTTGTCGATGCTCGAAACCGTCGTGCAACTGAAACCGAGGGAGCAGTGGCGGACCGTTGCGGTGCCTCGCTGGTACTCCAGCTGGGCCCCCGGATTCATCCGGCCGCTGTTGCGCCCCTTCTGGCCCGAACAGCGTACCATTCGGTGGGAAGAACTTGTCGACCAGTTCGACCAGGCGATGCAGTATCCCGGCTGGACCAACGCCTGGACCATGCCGATCAAGACCCGCATCGACATGCTCTCCACCGGTATCCGCACCCCGATCGGGATAAAAATATTCGGCCATGATCTGAACGAGATCGAACGGATCGGGACGGACCTGGAACATTCCCTGTCCAAAATCTCCGGCACCCGCAGCGTCTATTCCGAACGAAACACCGGCGGATACTTCATCGATATCATTCCCGACCGCCTGGCTCTGGCCCGCTACGGCCTGACCATGCAGGAGGTCGAGGATATCATCGAGACTGCCGTCGGCAGCATGCCGCTGGAGGTTACCATCGAGGGACGCAATCGCTTTACGATCAACGTTCGCTATCCCCGCGCCCTGCGCGACAATGTCCAGAGCCTGAAAGAACTGCTGGTGCCTCTGCCTCCCGTTGGGGCAACCGCTCCCATGTCCGGCATGGATGGCGCTGCCGCCGGAGGAGGGTCGTCCTCCTCAATGTCCGGCATGGGCGGAGACGGCGGACGCGCCGTTTCGTCAGTCCCGACGCCATCCGCACCGTCCCAGCTCGGCCCAGCCATCCCGCTGGGACAGATCGCTGACGTCCGCGTGGTCACCGGTCCGCCGATGATCAAGGATGAAGCCGGGATGCTGGTCGGGTACGTCTTCGTCGACATCGACCAGGCCCAGCGCGACATCGGCGGGTATGTCAACGAGGCCAAAAAAGTCGCCGCTGCGGAAGTCTCCGTCCCCTCGGGGTATTATCTGAAATGGACCGGCCAGTATGAGCTTCTGAAACAGATGGCTTCGCGGATGAAAGTCGTCATCCCGATCACGTTCATCCTCATTATCATCCTGCTCTACCTGAATTTCCGCAACCTGACTGAAACCTTCATCGTCCTGACCTCGGTGCCGTTCGCCCTGGTCGGGAGTCTCTGGGCGATGTATTTGCTCGGCTACCACTTCTCCACCGCCGCCTGGGTGGGGATCATCGCCCTGGTCGGCCTGGCCGCCGAAACCGGCATCATCATGGTCCTCTACCTGGATCATGCCTATGAACGACGCAAGGCCGCCGGGAAGATGCGCGACTTGAACGATATCATCTGGGCGCACATGGAGGGGACGGTCCTGCGGGTGCGCCCGAAACTGATGACCGTCGGCACGACCATGATCGGCCTGGTGCCGCTTCTGTGGGCGCAGGGCAGCGGGGCCGACGTCATGAAACGGATCGCCGCCCCGATGGTCGGCGGCCTGATCAGTTCCGCCTTCTTGACCTTGGAAATCCTGCCGGTGATTTACACCTACTGGCGCTACTGGCAAATCAAACACGAAAAACGGTAGGCGACCGCTTTGCGGCGTCAGGAATCCTTTCCTGACGCCATCGTTGTTGTGCGGTCGGGAAAGGATTCCCAGCCGCGCGGTGCCCCGCCCAGAGTCCACGCTATGGCGGGGCCGGCGGGTGGGTTTATATGATTTTGTCAGAAAAATAACCGTCTCTTGCGGCATAAGAAAAGCAGATCGGGTTCCAAACCGCCCATGGCGGAAAGAAATCCGACAGAGATGTTCAACAGTATTCTTGGCCCCATATACCATCAAGAGCCCCGCTCGTGGGCGGCAGATGTCCACATCTGCCCCTTGTTAGCCCATGCAGGAGATGACTTCTACGCCGCTCCTCACTCCGCCCGCAACGCCTTTACCGGATCGACCCGCGCCGCCCGCGCCGCTGGATAATACCCCGCCGCCAGGCTTACAATAATACCAATCCCCAGCGCGATCAACACCAGCCACAACGGCAACGCGAATAACTCGATCCGCCCGAAACCGTCCTTGGCCATCATCGCCTTGGCGATGGCCGAGGCCGCCCGCGTGATCAACCATCCGAAGACGATTCCCAGCGCCGCCCCGATCGTCCCGATCACCCCCGACTCCACCAGAAACAGCATCCGGATATCCCGATCATCGGCCCCCAGCGATTTCAATACCCCGATCTCGCGGGTCCGCTCCAATATCGACATGACCATGGTGTTGACGATCCCCAGCTAGGCCGTCACCAGCGCAATCAGGCCGATCACCCCCAGCGCCAGGTTGAAATAGACAAATACCTTGCGCAGCTTGCTGAACTGCTCGGCGAAACTGAACGCCCGGAACCCCATCGCCTCGACCGAATCCCGCACCGGCTCGTACGGCGCCGTGGGGTCAAGTTGCAGCGTCACCTGCGGATAACTCCCCCCGACGGGGTCATTGCCCGCAAACAGCGTCCCGTTGCTCAGCGATGAAAACAGGTCGACCGGATTATCGACGATTCCCCCCGATGTGAACCGCAACGCCGTTGCCATCGGGATGATGATCGGCTCCGTCCGCACCATGCCGTGACGGTCCCCCTTGATCACCCCGCAGATGGTCAGCGTGTCGACCAGCAAAGCTTTCGAATTGACGAACCCGTCGAAAAACTTCCCCATCGCCTCGCCCAGTTTCTGCCGCACCGTCCGACCGACATACTCGCGCTGCCGCAGCGAGTCCAAAACGACGTCGTCGAATTCGGCCCGCACGTCCGCCCACTTGTGCGGGATCACCCGGGCGACGCCGCTGTCGATGCTCACCGTCCGGGCCGTCAGGATCAGACTGCGCCCGATGACCGAATCGGCAGAAAGATTGCCCGCCATCCGCAGAAATTCCTCGCTGACCACCGCCTCGCGCGCGCTGTCGCCGGAGAAAAACCGCCCCGCCCGCACCTGGGAAAACAGCTTCGTCTGTGTGGCCGTCAAGGGCAACGCCTGCGCTCCGGCCTTGATCGAGGTGTCCCCCACCGTGACCGTCGCCGTGAAAGCATTCATCGGGAACGCCAGCGCGACCCCGGGAAGATGCGCCAGCCGTTCCACCATCGCCTGATCCAGCGCCGCCGCCTTCACCGTGTCGACCGCCGTCTTGTCGGTTTTCGGGTAGACCTGCATCGTGAACAACAGTCCCAGTTCTTCGAATTCCTGAGTGACATACCGCTGGTTGCCGGCCCCGAACGAAATCATCGACACGAAGGCCGCGATGGCGATCACCACCCCGGAAACGGTCAAAAACGTCCGCAGCTTCATCCGCCAGAGGTTCCCCGCGGAAACGGTCACGAAATCCCGAAACGTCATGATGCCGCCTCCGTCGGTTTGGCTCCGCCCGGTGCCACCAGATGGCCGTATTCCATCCCGATGATCCGATGGGCACAGCGGCGGGCCATGTCGAGATTGTGCGTGACCATCACGATCGTCAGGCCGTCTCGGTTGAGCGCGGTCAACAACTCGGCGATTTGGGCGGTATTATCGTGGTCGAGGTTCCCGGTCGGTTCGTCGGCCAGCAGGATATCCGGTTGCTTGACCAGCGCCCGGGCCATGGCTACCCGCTGCTGCTCGCCGCCGGACAGATCCCCCGGCCGATGATGCACCCGGTCGGCCAAGCCCAGCCGCTCCAGCATCGCCATCGCCCGCACTCGACGTTGCGCCCGCGGGACGTCATTGAAAAACAACGCCGTCTCGACGTTCTCCAGCGCCGAATAATGGGCGATCAGATTGAACGACTGAAAGACGATTCCGACCCGATGGGCGCGATACGACGCCAGTTCCCGCCGCGACAGCGTTCCCAGCGCCACGCCGTCGATCTCGATCCGCCCGGCGGTCGGTCTGTCCAGCCCCGCCAGAAGATTCAGCACCGTCGACTTGCCGGAGCCGGAGGCCCCGACCACGGCCAGAAACTCACCTCGTCCGAATCCGAAACTGACGGCATCGACCGCCCGGACGATCTGCGGCCCGCGCCGATAGTGACGGCAGAGGTCGATCGCCTCCACCCAGGGGGTATGATCCGCCGTAGGCCTGTCCTCCTGCCCGATGGTTGACGGCATAGTATATCGTCATACGTCCGAATCGGCAACTCTGTTTCATCGCACGGCCTGCCCTCGCGCAATCACGCCTTAGTTCTTGACTATCCCTAATCAACCGCCCTACTTTTATCCCATGCGCGCCAGGGGAAAGGCGGCGCTGGCCGCCGTCATCTTCACCGCCGCCGTCCTGGCGGCGGTCAATATCGGCTGGTGGTGGTACTACAGCTCCATCACCGCCTACCTCGAACAACAACTCTCCCGGCGCCTGACCACCGTCGCCGCCACCGCCGCGCTCCACATCTCCCCCCGGCAGGTCGAAGCCCTGACCATCGACAACCTCACCGCCTATGCCGATATCCTGCTCTATCTCGACTCCCTGACCGTACTCGATTCGCTGTCCGAGGCGGCCGTCCTCGATCTCGACTTCAACTACCTCGTTTCCACCCGCCAGGAAATCGCCGCCGATAAATACCTTCTGGCCCAGCCCAATTTCGACACCCTCAACGCCGCCGCGCAGGGACGGCCGACCGCCTCCGCCCTCTACAACATCGAGGGCACCTATCTCAAATCCGCGTATGCTCCCCTTTATGATTCCTCCGGCGAGGTGGCGGCGATTTTCGCCGCCGAGGCCGGCGCCGGATATTTCGAACTGCTCCGGTCCCTGCGGCGGAATCTGATCTTCCTGGCCGTCGGGTCGGCCGCCGCCGTGCTGGTGCTGTTATTGTTTTACATCGTTTACAACCGACGTCTGGCCGCGGCCGAGGAAAAACTGTTTCAAACCGGGTCGCAGGCGACCCTCGGACGGATGGTCGCCGTGGTCAGCCATGAGGTTAAAAACCCGCTCATGATCATGCGCGCGGCAGGGGAGAGGTTGCA
>JAAZOE010000462.1 GCA_012797915.1 Candidatus Zixiibacteriota bacterium
GGGTACGAGCGCTTCCTGAACGAAATCTGCGCGATTCTCGAAATGCCGGTGCCTCAGGAAAAAATCGAGCTGTATATCTATGTCCCCGGGCCATCAGCGGAGGAATTGGCCGGCCGGAAACTCCCCTTCTCCACGGCCAATTCCATTCACTGGGACGCCTTGTACCCTTATGGTTACCAACTGACCAAATTCCTGCTGGCCAAAAAAGGAATCGAGCCGGGCGATTTCCAGGTCCTGAATGAGGGAATCCCCCATCTGCTCGATTTCTCCGGCATCAATTACCACGACAAGACCAACCGGCTGGTCAATTCCGGAAAATTCATCGGTCTGGCCGAACTGGGGGACAACCGCCGGTTCGATTCGCTGGCCTTCCCGATCAAACGTTCGGAGTCGGCCTCGCTGTGCGGATTTATCATGTACAACTACGGCAACGAGCGACTGTTCATGCTCTGGAAATCGTCGGTTGACTGGCAACGGTCGATCGAGACCATCTTCCAGACGCCGCTCGATGAGTTCGAAAAGAAATGGCTCGACTTTGCCCGGGCCAACACCGAAACCCCGGAAGGGACGGTGGATAACGATCCCGTCCAGGATTTAAGGATGATCATCCAATGAGTGACGAAAAGTGGACCACGGCCATCACCGAGATCGCCCCCGGCAAGATCAGCGTCCGCGGGTATGATATCGCTGAAATGATGGAAAAACTGTCGTTCGCGCAGGCGGTTTATCTGATTCTGCGCGGGGAACTGCCCGACCCGAAGCAGGCCCGGATGATGGAAGCGATCCTGGTTTCCTCCATCGACCACGGCGCCACCCCGCCGTCGGTGCTGGGGACCCGCACTGTCGTCTCCGGCGGCAACCCCCTCAACGCCGCCGTCGCCGGCGGCGTGCTGGTCATCGGCGACAGCCACGGCGGGGCCATCGAACAGTCCGCCCGCATCATGCAGGAGTGGGCCAAAAAGGACGGTACCCCGGCCGATCTGGCCGCCGCCCTGGTGGCCGACCTGAAAGTCACCAAGAAACGCCTTCCCGGATTCGGCCATCGCCTGCATACCACCGATCCCCGCACAGTCAAACTGTTCGAGATCGCCGCCTCCCTGCAATTCACTGGAAGGCATACCGAGCTGGCTCAGGCAATCGAGGCGGAACTGGAACGGACCGGCGGCAAGAAGCTCCCGATCAACGTCGACGGCGCCATCGCCGCGGTGATTTCCGACATGGGTTTCGACTGGCGGCGGGGGAAGGGCTTCTTCATCATCTCGCGCGTGCCGGGTCTTATCGCCCACGCCTACGAGGAAATGACCACACAGAAACCGATGCGGAAGCTGGGCGACACCAATTTCGTCTATTCCGGCCCGCCCTCCCGTCGTATCTAAGGTTCTTTCAGAGGACCAAATACATCGATGGGCGGATGGCGGAGGATGATGGCGGCGGTTTTGAATCGGGGTCGACGCCGGTCGACCCTGATTTCGGCGGTCGTTATCGTATCAGGTTTTGGCATCATCGCGGCGATGATCGTCTCCTGCGCGCCGAAAACAGTCACCGTCGAGCTGCCTCCTGCTCAAACGACGGTTCAACCGCGACCGTGTGTCCCGCACAGCCTGACCCTCGACAGTACGGCCACCCGGTATGCCCTGATCGCCTGGAATCCCGGTTGCCCGCAGGAGCGGGTCATGCGCGGCTTTGACATCTATGTTTCCGCCGCACCGCTGACCACGCGATATCCCGATACCATCCTTCCAGCCGCGATTCAGCCTTTCAACCGTGAGATTTACCCCGGCGACACCCTTGGTAACCCCAATCGCGAAACCTTTGCCCTGGAAAATATCCCCAACGCCGTCAGACAATACGTCCATGTCCGGGTGGTCAATGCCGACGGCGGTCTGTCGCTGCCATCCAATGAAATCGAGGTCGTCTGCTACCAGCAGGGGACTGTCGAGCTGGCCGCTTCGTTTTCCGGCGCGCATGATGGGTATTCCTTTCGGAAAGATACCTACTGCCGGACCGATGATCTCGACA
>JAAZOE010000463.1 GCA_012797915.1 Candidatus Zixiibacteriota bacterium
ACCCAGCGCGCGGAACGCCTCCTCGGGGCCGTAGGCCGACGACGACAGGCCGTCGGCCCCCAGACCGATCCAGGCCAGAACCGGAATCAAGGTCAGTCGATGAAAGATCGATGATTCGGAAAAATCGCGCGGTTTGCCGAAAAGAACCCGTCGTACCCGGTGAAGGATTTTTTCTCCCTTGGTTTCAGGAGAGGCCATGTCGGGAATGTCGTCGGTCACAATCTCATCCCACGCGGTTACGGCGTAAAAGCCTTTGACCGTACTGATCGGCAAAGATAGGGATATGCACGACGACAATCAAGGCCAAATCGGGACAAGGGGGGCGGCCTTAATGACGATACCTTTTGTCCGTCAACGACTTACAAGACAAACGAAAGCCTTCAAATACGCCGCCTCCGGAAAATGAAACGACAGGGGATGATCGGGACTCTGCCGGATTGTCTTTAAAAGCGACAACTCCACCTCGGCCTGGTCGGCGCCTCTCCGGAGGGTAACCGCCAGGTCTTCCTCCGTAAAGAAGGCCGAACAGCTCGACGTAACCAGGATGCCGCCGTCGTTCAGTAACCGCAACGCCGCCCGATTCAGGAAATGGTATCCCTTGCGCCCCGCTTCGTAATGGCGGCGCGACTTTATCAAGGCAGGGGGATCCAGCATGATTAAATCGTATTCCGGAGCGGAACGGGCGGCAATCCATTGAAAAACATCGGCGGTTTCGGTCGTCAGGCGCGATGAATCCAGACCGTTGATGACGGCGTGGTTCGCGCACTGCGTGAGGGCATGCTCGGAAGAATCGACGCAGTGAACCGATGCCGCCCCTCCGCTCAATGCTGCCAGAGCACAGGCCCCCATATTGGAAAACAGGTCAACGGCCCGGCGACCGGCGGCGATGCGGGCGACTTCCTGCCGCAAGTCTCTCTGATCGAGAAAGAATCCGGTCTTTTGGCCGCCGGCGACATCGGCGATGCATACCCGCCCGTACTCGCGGAATTCGACCGTCTCCGGCATACGGCCATAGAGCAGGCCGGTCACCGCGGGAAGCCTTTCCTCGTCCCGCGAGGGCAGGTCGCTTCGTTCGTAGACGGCGACGGGCGAAAACTGTTCGACCAGACAGTCGACGATAGCCTGACGGAATCGTTCCGCGCCGGTCGTCGCCAGCTGCACGACAAACACATCGCCGTAGCGGTCGATGACGATCCCCGGCAACAGATCCGATTCGCCGAACACGACCCGGTATCCGGTGAGATCGGGCGCGCCGAATCCCAGAAGCAGGCGACGACGATGCGCCTCGGCGATCCGTTTGCCGATCCAGGCTTTGTCGATCTCCGCCGGGCCGAAATGAAAGATGCGCACCGAAATCAGCGAATGAGCCGCATACGTCCCGACTGCGGCGGTCGTTCCCGCGCCATCGACAATCGAAACCAGATCGCCGTCCGTCAGGCCATTGGGAATCTGCTCCAAAGCTCCCGAAAAAACCCAGGGATGACGATTGGCCAGAGAAGCGGTGCGGTTTTGTTTGAGCCGCAATTGTGGATACATACTGTTAGCCCCCCGCGTGCTCTTCGGTTAGTTGCCGATATCCCCATATCGGCATTCAATCGGGGTGAGAGGATTTGAACCTCCGACATCTTGCTCCCAAAGCAAGCGCGCTGACCGGGCTGCGCTACACCCCGAAACTCAAGCGTAATATATACCTGTCGGGAGATAAAGTCAAGCCCGGTCGCCCGGCGCTTCCAACCTGTTGGATACCCTCAACCCGAAAACCGACACTCGAATCAACCGCTTGGACCGCTACGCGCGGGCAACAACATCCATCAATGCCCACTCCGATAGAAAGCGGAGCAGATCTATAATCGATTCCTCAACAACTCCTTCGCTTTGAAAAGCGCCTTCCCCCGATGGGACACGGCGTTCTTCTCCTCCAGCGTCATCTCGGCGAACGTTTTCCTGAAAGGAGGATAAAAAAATACCGGATCATACCCGAATCCGCCGTCGGCGTCGCTCTTGGATTCGGTGATAAATCCCTCGGCGATTCCATCCACCGACGCCGTGTCGTTTTCGCCGAAACAAACCGCAATCACGCACCGGAACCGCGCCATCCGCTTCTCCTTCGGGACGCCGGTCATTTCCTTCAATAGTTTCCTGCAGTTGTCGTCATATGAGCATCCCGGCCCGGCATACCGTGAAGAATAAACCCCCGGCGCGCCGTCGAGCGCATCGACCTCCAGTCCGGTGTCATCGGCCAGAGCAGGCAGACCGGTGAAGGCGAAGATCCCTTCGGCCTTAAGGACCGCGTTCTCTTCGAGGGTGACTCCGGTTTCCTCGACTTCCGGAAAATCGTCAAAATCATCCACCGTCAGAATCTGAATATCCAGTCCTTCGAGAACTTTCTTGATTTCCCGAACCTTGTCCTTATTATTCGTCGCCAGTACGAGCTGCATGCTAAAGAAGGCTCCCATGATTATCGATGATATGGCCGCGCCTCAGGTCTCATCGCTCAAGCCCACCCGCTGGGTGGGGTACCGGTTAAGCATCCGGTTTGGGTACCCCACCCAACGGGTGGGTTCAAGTTTTGTGCCTGAGAAGTTTCCCATCAAATACCGTTGCTGTCCCAAAAGTGTTATACGTCAAAGTCGATGGCCAACAGCGAATCCTCTTTTCCCAAATACGCCCTGCAACTGCTCCAGCGGTAATCTTCGGGTGACTTCACCAAGCCCCGGACCACTGGATTATTGTGGCAATAATTCACCTTTTCCCAGACAGATTCCACCGTACGGCAATTATGATCATAACACCGTCTTTGCCATAGGGCAAATTTCTTGACCCCGTCACGGACAATAGTTAGGCGTTTGATGAGATTGCCGTTTCCATTGTCCATCGACTCGTGGATATGTAACGATGAAATCCGCTTAATATCCCCGACAGGCGGACCCAATTCTGCGTCGGCCGGAGGCATTATCACCAGGTGGACATGTTCGGGCATACGGACATAAGCCAACAGGCGGAAACCGGTGTCTCTTCGAACTTGGTCGATGTCGTCAATGACGATTCGGCGAAAGCGATTGTTTGTCAGCACGGGAATGCATTGATGTGTGCAGAAGGTTACAAATCGTGCCCGGTTGTCGTGATCGTAAAGCTGTAAATTCATGTTTCTAAACCTGCCGACGCCATTCCTTGCCGGATTGCATATGCCTCAGGTCGCCCGCCTAAGCCCACCCGTTGGGTGGGGTACCCGTCT
This sequence comes from Candidatus Zixiibacteriota bacterium, assembly GCA_012797915.1. Lineage (GTDB taxonomy): Bacteria > Zixibacteria > MSB-5A5 > GN15 > JAAZOE01 > JAAZOE01. The sequence goes on from JAAZOE010000463.1 coordinate 3,236, forward strand.
TTATTGCACAGCACGCAACTCATAACTCACAAGGAAATACTTAAGCAGGAATTTCAAGGTATAGCAAATCATTCTTGCATTTTGAAGATGGGCCAAAGCCTGTTCTTTCGAAGTGATTACCGGGACACAATCGACATCAGTTTGCCCCTTCACTTCGGGTTTCCGCATTATGCCGAAGCTAAGACCTTGGTTGATTTTTGCAGGGACTTTAGAATAAACCAAGAATGGATGCTTCAACTTGTTGTAGATGCCCTTATAACCTTTTTTTCGCTCATCCCGGAGATCATAAAGGAGCGTGACCGTTTCATCAATTATCGTTTTAATCTTATCAGCTGAGATGCCAAGGTCTCCTGCGGCATCTGCAGGGTCCGCGAGATGAAGCATTTGGCAGAGTCTTGAAAAATCTGTGGAATCGATAAATTCATTAAGGCATTTTGAATCATAGTATATTAACCGTTCAAAGAAGACGTCTTCCTTGGCGCTTGCTTGTTCAGCCATTACATAAAGGAACGCGAATATCTCCTCTATCGCTCTTCCGTATTCGGCCATTATCTTGGCCATTCTAATCTTCTTAGAATTTTCTGATAGCAAATCCCAGTAAACAAGATATGCCTTAATGCTTAAGACGCCATTATATACGCCGAAGTCCAAATAGTCCTTGATGAATTCAGCTGGGCTTACCCGTTCTCGACATTGATATTCTGGTTCTGACATATCTAATACTTGGTAATATCCACCCGGATCACATTATCAATCCGCCGCCCCAAAAACCGTAGCGCCACCGTCGCGAACTTGTCCGGCACGTCCGACACGTAAAACTTGTGGCTGTTGGTCCCTTTCAAATTGTCCCGGAATAAATCATTCCTGGCCAGGTACTGCCGCACCTCCCGCGCCGTCGCCGTGGCCGAATCGATCAACGTCACACTCTCGCCGATTACCGTCTGGATGACTTTTTTCAAGAGCGGATAATGCGTGCACCCCAGCACCAGTGTATCGATATTCACGTCGCGAAGACTCTGCAGATAATCCTCGGCGATCATATACGTCGCCTTGCGGTCCTGATACCCTTCCTCCGCCAACGGCACGAACAGGGGACAGGCCAGCGAAAAGACCTTGATCTTGTCGTCCATCTTCTGAATCGCCTTGGGGTAGGCATCGGAGGCGATTGTCCCGACCGTCCCGATAATCCCCACCCGTCCGCTCTTGGTCGTCTCCACCGCCGCCCTGGCCCCCGGCTCGATCACGCCGATCATATCGATCCCCAGCTCGGAGGCCACCGTCTCCATCGCCACCGCCGCCGCCGTGTTGCAGGCGGCCACGATGAACTTGACGTCCTGATCGCGCAGGAAGGCGACATCCTGCCGGGTGAATTGCAGAATAATATCTTTCGACCGGGGCCCGTACGGCGTCCGCCCGACGTCGCCGAAATAGACGACGTTCTCGTCCGGCAATTGCCGAAACACTTCCGCCACGACGGTCAGTCCGCCGACGCCGGAATCGAAAATCCCGATCGGTTTATTCTGGGTATCCATTATTTCCCTTCATACTTGGCTTGAAATCGTTTGATGGCGCTGTAGATCGCCTCGGCCGCCTGTCGCCGAAAATTCTTGTCCCGAAGCAGTTTCTCCTCGTCCGTGTTGGATATAACCGCCGTCTCCACTAAAATCGAGGGCATGTACACCCGGTTGAGCACAACGAATCCGGCATGATCGACGCCGCGCGATTTGATGGACAGGCTCTTCCGCATCTCCATATCGGCCATGGAGGCCAAATCGGCCGATTCGGCCAGAAACTCGGTCTGAATCATATCGTTGAGAATAGCCGATAAATCGTCTTGGGCTTCGGCTTTCAGGTTGGGATCGTCCACGAGGAACGGGGCGTTTTCCGCCTGGGCGACCGCCCGGGCGGAATCGTTCTTGGCCGGGGCCAGGTAAAATACTTCGAATCCATGGGCCGTCTTTTTGGGGGAGGCATTACAATGAATCGACACGAACAGGTCGGCCCGGGCATCATTGGCGATCTTGGCCCGTTTGTTCAGCGGCACCGCCTCGTCCTTGGTCCGGGTCATGACGACCTTGAACTTGTCGTCTTTGCGCAGCAGCTTGGCCAACTCGCGGGCAATTTCGAGGGTTATGTCTTTCTCCCGCGTCTTCCATTTGCGGCCGATCGCCCCGTATTCGTTGCCGCCGTGGCCGGCGTCGATGACGATGACGTCCAGCTTGTCATCCGGGCCGATCCGGGTCAGAGAAGTGACCGCGCTGTCGGGCGCGAACGACGCATCCTCGATGGCGATTTGCAGCCGCCGGGGATCGGATTTATACCCATGGCGGTACTTGGAAAAGCTTCGGCGCAACTGGATCGACAGCTGGGCGGAATTGGGGAACTGGAAGGCATCGATCTTGATCACCGCCGGGCTGGTGACGGCCGCGATTTTGGTCCGATTGATCCTGCCGCCGGGGAATTCGATATTCAGCCAGTTCCCCTCGCTCTGATAAATCTGATACGGTACCGAATCGGTGGTGAACACCTCGATCAGGGTGCCGTTTTCCTTGAC
>JAAZOE010000042.1 GCA_012797915.1 Candidatus Zixiibacteriota bacterium
CCGCCAGCGACCGGGGCGAAATCACCGCGGTCGATTATCGGATCAACGGCGATACCGGCGGCAACGGCTGCTGACGCCTGGGGTAATGAGGAAGCACAACAATGACGAGAGCCACCATCCTCGGCCTGGGATCGTACGTACCCGAACGCGTCCTGACCAACGCTGATTTCGAGCGGATGGTCGACACCTCCCACGAGTGGATCATGACCCGGACCGGCATCGCCGAACGGCACATCGCCCGGCCGGACGAGGACACCTCGGATATGTGCGCCGCCGCCGCCCGGGAGGCCTTCGCCGACGCCGGCGTCACGCCCGAGGAAATAGATTTGGTCATCGCCGGAACGGTGACCCCCGATTTCCTCGTCCCCTCCCTGGCCTGCATCATTCAAAAGAAACTGGGCCTGATCAACGCCGCCACCATGGATGTGGTCGCCGCCTGCGCCGGATTCATCCATGGCCTGTCGGTGGCCCAAGCCTATATCGCCTGCGGGACGTTTAAGAAAATCCTCGTGTTCGGCGCCGAAAAGCTCAGTTCCATCACCGACTACACCGACCGCGGCACCTGCATCCTGTTCGGCGACGCCGCCGGGGCGGCCATCGTCGGGCCGGCCACCGACGACAGCGGCATCCTGGCCATCCATATCAAATCCGACGGCCGCCACGATGAGTTGTTGAATATCCCCGCCGGCGGGACCCATCTGCCCGTCGTCGGCAACGGCAGCGTCGATCCCCGGCTGTCGAAACTGCATATGAAGGGGAACGAGGTGTTCAAGTTCGCCGTCCGCCACATGGGGGACGCCGCCCTGAGGGTGATTGCCGACGCCGGCCTGACCCCCGATCAGGTCGATCTGTTGGTGCCGCATCAGGCCAACATCCGGATTATCAAGGCCACGGCGGCCCGACTAAGGTTGCCGATGGACAAGGTGTATCTCAACATAGAAAAATACGGCAACACCTCGGCCGCCTCGATCCCCTTGGCCCTGGATCAGGCCGTCCACGAGGGGCGGATCAAGAAGGGTGACATCGTCCTCGGCGTGGCCTTCGGCGGCGGGTTAACCTGGGGAGCGGTGCTGTTGCGCTGGTGAGACCATGAATAAAGTCGCCTACATCTTTCCCGGTCAAGCGTCGCAATACGTCGGCATGGGCCGGGACCTCTACGAACGATCGGATCGCGTGCGTGGCTTCTACCGTTTGGCTTCCGACCTGGTCGGGGATGATCTGGCCCGGATATCATTTGAGGGACCGGCGGAACAACTCAAGCGGACGCTCTTTACCCAGCCGGCCATTCTGATTCATTCCCTGGCGCTTCTGGAACTGGGCGCCGGGAAACTGCCGTCGTGCGCCTTTGCTGCCGGGCACAGCCTGGGGGAATACGCCGCCCTGGCCGCCTGCGGGGCGATGCGTTTCGAGGACGCCATCACCGCCGTCTGTACCCGCGCGCGATTGATGGAACAAGCCTGTCTGGATCGCCCGGGAACGATGGCCGCCATTCTGGCCCTGCCCGAGGAAAAACTTGCCCCGGTGTGTCAGGCGGCCTCGGCCAAGGGAATCGTCGCGATGGCCAATATCAATTCCGGCGTACAGATCGCCGTTTCGGGTGAAGTGCCGGCGGTGGAAGAAGCGTGCCGGCTGGCTCTCGAGGCCGGCGCCAAACGGGCCATCATGCTGGAAGTCGGCGGGGCGTTTCATTCGCCGCTGATGGCCTCGGCCGGGCCGGGAATGGCCGCCTGTCTGAACGGCCTGACCATCGGCGACGCGAAGCAGCCGGTGGTGGCCAATGTCACCGGCCGGCCGGTGCAGAAGGCCGATGATATCCGCCGCCTTTTGGTGGAGCAGATCACTTCCCCGGTGAAGTGGCGGGACACCATGACCTGCCTGCGGACGGAAGGGGTGGATGCCATCATCGAAATCGGGCCGGGGAAAGTGTTGACCGGACTGGCCAAGCGGGAAATCCCCGAGGCCGCCTTGTATAATGTCGATACCCTGGCCGACCTGGAAGCGTTGACTGCCGGGGTGGCCTAACCGAAGAGGGGTCATGAAACCATTGGAAGGAAAAGTCTCGCTGGTGACCGGCTCGGCCCGAGGGATCGGGCGGGCGATCGCCGAACGGCTGGCCGGCCTGGGTTCGGCCGTGATCATCTCCGATGTCATGGCGGAGGCGGCCGTGCAGACGGCGAAAGAGCTGGAGACGGCCGGCCATAAAGCGGCGGCTCTGCCCTGCGATGTCACCAAGCCGGACGAGGTGGAGCAGTTGACCGCGAAAATTGTCGAGACGTTCGGCCGGTGGGATATTTTGGTGAACAACGCCGGGATCACCCGCGACGGCCTGGCCATCCGGCTGACGCCGGAAAACTGGGATCTGGTCATGAGCGTCAACCTGAAAGGGGCCTTTCTGGCCAGCCAGGCGGCGGCGCGGGTGATGATGAAGGCGCGGTCGGGAAAAATAATCAACATCAGTTCGGTGGTCGGCCTGATGGGGAACGCGGGTCAAAGCAACTACGCCGCCTCCAAGGCCGGACTGATCGGACTGACCAAATCGCTGGCCAAAGAACTGGCCGGGCGGGGGATCACCGTCAATGCCGTCGCCCCGGGGTACATCGCGACCCAGATGACGGAGCAGTTGCCGGAGGCGGCGCGGGAGGCGTTTCTGAACGTCATTCCGCTCAAGCGGCCCGGCACGGCCGAGGATGTGGCCGGGGTGGTCGCCTTTCTGGCTTCGCCGGAGGCCGACTACATCACCGGTCAGGTGATACAGGTGGATGGCGGCATGGTCATGTGATGCCGGGAAAAATGTCAGGTTAACAGAAAAAGGAGAATGCGATGTCGTCGATTGAAGAAAAAGTCAGGGAAATCGTCATGGACAAGTTGAACGTGACCAAGGAACAGGTGACCGATGCCGCGTCGTTCGTGGATGATCTCGGCGCCGATTCTCTGGATCAGGCGGAACTGGTGCTGGCCCTGGAAGATGAATTCAACCTGCAGATTTCGGACAAGGATTCGGAAAACCTGAGGACGGTCGGCAGCGCCATCGCCTACATCAAAGAGCACGCCAAACAGTGACCCCGCGGGGCGGTGGAGACTGATGAAGAACAGAGTAGTCATTACCGGCATGGGGGCGGTCACCCCCGTGGGGAACACCATGGCCGACACGTGGGCCAACCTGCTGGCCGGGAAATCGGGCGTGCGGACGATCACCCGGTTTCCGACCGAGGGGATGAGCACGACCATCGCCGCCGAGTTGGACGGACTCGATCCGGAACCGTATTTCGACAAGAAGACCCTGCGGCGGATGGATCGCAATCAAATGTACAGCCTGATTGCGGCGCAGATGGCCTATGACGACGCCGGGCTGGGCCAGGCATCGCTCGATCTGGATCGGTGCGGGATCGTCATCGGTTCCGGCATCGGGGGAATCGAAACGCTTGAGGAACAGCACCGCATCTTGCTGGAGCGGGGGCCGGGACGGATATCGCCGTTTTTCGTGCCGATGATGATCATCGACATGTCCGCCGGATTGGCGGCCATGCGCTTCGGTTTTCGCGGGCCGAACCTGGCCACGGTATCGGCCTGCGCCTCGTCGGCGCACGCGCTGGCCGATGCCTTCCGCATCCTGCAACGGGGCGAGGCGGATCTGGTCATGGCCGGGGGATCGGAATCGGCGATCACGCCGTTGTCGATGGCCGGGTTCTGCGCGGCCAAGTCGTTGTCGACGCGCAACGACCAACCGCAAAAAGCCAGCCGGCCGTTCGACCGCGACCGCGACGGATTCGTCATGGGCGAAGGGTCAGGAATTCTGATTCTGGAAACGCTGGAATCGGCCCGGGCGCGGGGCGCGCGCGTCTACGCCGAGATCATCGGCGCCGGGATGACCTGCGACGCCTATCATATGACGGCGCCTCTGCCCGATGGGTCCGGCGCCGCCAAGGCAATGCAGGCGGCCTTGAAGGATGCGGGTTTGCAGCCCGGCAGTATCGATTATGTCAACAGTCACGGGACGGCTACCGGACTCGGTGATGTCGCCGAAACCAAGGCGATCAAATCGGTTTTCGGCAGTCACGCCTATACCCTGGCGGTGAACTCCACCAAGTCGATGACGGGTCATTTACTCGGGGCGTCCGGGGCGGTGGAGGCGATCGTGACGGCCAAGTCGATCCAGGAAGGCCGTCTGCATCCCACGATCAATCTGGATACGCCCGATCCGGAATGTGATCTGGATTACGTACCCAACGTTGCCCGGGAGCGCGCCATCAGATGTGCCGTCAGCAACTCCTTCGGCTTCGGCGGGCATAATGTCAGTCTGGTGTTGACGGCGGCGGATACGGTGTAGAAATTCATGGGTTTTTGGGACTCGGTCAGGGGGGCGCTCGGCCTACGGCCGCGGGGAGTGCCGGAACAACTGCTGGCGGAGTTTCAGGACAAGATCCAGCATCAGTTCGCCAATGTCGAACTCCTGCGGGTGGCCCTGACCCACCGATCGTTTGCCCGTTCGGGGGAGAAAGACTGGCTGCCCTCCAATGAGCGGCTGGAATTTCTGGGCGACTCCATCCTGGGGATGGTCGTGTCCGAGTTCCTGTACAATAAATTTCCGACCAAAAGCGAAGGCGGTTTGACCAAACTCAAATCGCTTCTGGTCAACGAAACGGCCCTGTTCCGCGTCTCCGAGGCGCTGGATCTGGGGCGGTACATCCTGCTGTCGCCGGAGGAAGAGCGGGCCGGCGGCCGCACCCGGGTATCGATCAACGCCGATACCCTCGAGGCGGTCTTCGGGGCGCTCTACCTCGACGGCGGCCTGGGAGCGGTACGGCCGATCATCGGACGGTATGTTATTTCCCAAATGGAGAAGATCGAAGCCGATGATTCGTTTCGCAACTACAAGGGTGAATTGCTGGAATTGATGCAGGGGCGGGGGGAGGGGATGCCCCGTTATGAAGTGATCGAGGAACGCGGCCCGGATCACGAAAAAACGTTTACGGTCGTGGTCTTCACCAACGGCCGGAAGATCGGCACGGGTCTGGGCCCGTCCAAAAAGGATGCCGAGCAGGAGGCGGCGGCCGAAGCCCTGCGCACCCTGCAGGTCGAAAAAGAACAATCGAACGAGGCCGCGACATAATCATCTCTCGAGCGTCATTCCAAGCAACCGGATGGCGGCCGACGGACCGGGAACGACCCCGGGGATTCGACATGCATGCGAACGGGAGGTATCATGAATATTGCAGTCATCATCAAGCAGGTGCCGGAAATCGAATTGATTCGCGTGGACGAGGCGGCGGGGAAAGTCGCCCTCCCCTCGGGTCCGGGGATCGTCAATCCGTTCGATGAATATGCCATCGAGGAAGCCCTGCGGATAAAAGAGAAACTGGGGGGCAAAGTCACGGCCGTGACGGTTGGCAGCGACCGGGCCGAATCGGCCCTGCGCCAGGCGCTGTCGGTC
>JAAZOE010000043.1 GCA_012797915.1 Candidatus Zixiibacteriota bacterium
AACACGCTCTATTACATTAAAGGCTCCGGATATTACGAGCAGTTGCAGAGAGGGGAAAACCTGTCGGGGTACGGCTTGACCGATGACCCCGAATTGTACAGCGATCTGATCCGTCGCAAATGGGTCAACAAAGGCCAATGGGGGATGACCTCCCAAACGGTAATCGAGGACGGCGGTAATCGGACCTCGTTCGGTGGATCGTATTACTTCTTCCAGTCCCGCCACTGGGGCGAGGTTTTGTGGGCAGGCGATTTCAATCAATCGCTGATAGCAGGGACGCCCCATAAATACTACGAGCATTTTGGCCGGTACCATGACTTTTCGCTCTATGGGATTCGGGTACAGAAGATCGGCGACCGGCTGACACTCAGCGGCAATCTGCAGTTGCGGTATCAGCATATCGCCGTCCACCAGACGCCGATGGGGCTGTATGTTCAGACGATCTACGGTTTTCACTGGCTGTTTCTATCGCCGCGGCTGGGGGCAACGTACGCGTTCAGCGACCGGTTATCGGCTTTTGCCGGATTCTCCATCGCTTCCCACGAGCCGAACGATGACATGATCGACGACACCGATGATCCCTCCGATGCGCCCCGTCTGGAGGTGGTCGGCGAGGAGAACGGACTGACTGTCTATGGCGACCCGACGGTCAAGCCGGAGCGGGTGTATGATTTCGAACTGGGCTCGACCTATCGAACGGCGAATCTGGCGATTGACGTCAACCTGTTCTGGATGGAATACCGCAACGAGGTGGTCCCGGACGGCGGATTGACCAACGACGGCTTCCCCACCTACGGCAATGCCGCCCGGTCGGTCCATCGGGGAATCGAAACCTTGTGGTCGTGGAAAATTCGTCCAGGGTTGACGGTCGACGGCAACTATTCATTCAACGACAACTGGATCAAGCAGTATGACCAGATCCTCTATGACTGGGATGACGGGATGTCATCGGTGGTTACGCGGCGCGACGTGGCCGTGCCGCAATTTCCGACGTATCTGGCCAATCTGGGCGTCACGTACACCTATCGCAAGGCAACGATTGTCTATCGTCTGCGCGGGGTGGGGCGGCAGTTTCCGTATCTTGACGGCCGCTATGTCTGGCGAGGCGACCACGGCGAGGATGTTTCCCTGGCTCCGTACACGTCGTCGTCGCTGAAAGCGATCGTCCGCGTGGGGAAGGTCTTCGGGGGGGCCGATCTGACCCTGGAGGGACGCGTGGATAATCTGTTCGATCAGAAGTATGAGACCTTCGGGTATTACGCTTCCTGGTACGACCAGTATCTATACTGGCCGGGGGCGGAGCGGAACTGGTATATGACGGTGAAACTGGCAATCTGATGCTGGGATGGTATGATCTGCTGCCGATGGCTCTCTACCTGGGAGGGTTGATCGCCATCGGCCTGTTCGGTCTGTTTCGCCGCGACCGAACGCAGGAGAATCTGATTCTGGCGGGAAGGAGGCTGACCCTTCCCGCTTTCGTAGCTTCGCTGGTCTCCACTTGGTACGGCGGCATCCTGGGGGTGGGCGAATTCTCCTATCGGCACGGGTTGTCCAATTGGCTGGCGTTCGGGGTGCCCTATTATCTGGCGGCCGCGATTTTCGCCCTCTTCCTGGCCGGGCGGGCCCGGAAGTCGATGGCCCTGACGATTCCCGACCGGCTGTATACTTCGTACGGCGCGGCCGCCTCGGTAGCAGGGTCGACGATATTGGTCTTGGTGACCCTGCCGATCGCCAATGCCCTGATGACCGGGATGCTGTTGCATCAGTTTCTCGGCCTGCCGATCTGGATCGGGATCATCGCCGCCGTTTTCTTCTCCATCTTCCATGTCGCCGCCGGGGGGTTTGCGGCGGTGGTCTGGAGCGATATCCTGCAGTTCTCGCTGATGTTTGCCGGCTTTATCGTCTTGTTCTTCTATTCTCTGTTCACTCTCGGCGGTGTCGAATATCTTCAGACACGCCTGCCTCCGGCCCATTTCTCCGCTACCGGTGGCAATCCGGTCGGGTATATCGCCATCTGGTATGTCATCGCCATGGGGACGCTGGTCGACCCGGCTTTCTACCAGCGCTGTTTCGCCTCACGGTCGGTTTCGGTCGCCCGCCGGGGCATCTGGATCTCGATTCTGTTCTGGATCGTTTTCGACTTTATGACCACCAGTTGCGGCCTCTATGCCCGGGCGCTGTTGCCTCAGCTGGAAAACCCGGCCGCCGCCTATCCGGAACTGGCCAAAGCGATACTGCCGGCCGGGATCTTGGGCATATTTTTACTGTCGATTCTGGCCACGGTCATGTCCACGGTTGATTCATATATTTTTCTCACCGCCACGACCATCAGCCACGACCTGTTCTGGCGGTTCAAGAAATTCGAGGACAACAGGATACGATTCTACACCATGATTGGCCTGACCATCTCCGGGATCGCCACCATCGCCATTGCCCTATCATCGGAATCGGTGGTCAATATCTGGCATGATTTCGGGTCGATCGGCACTCCGGCCCTTCTACTGCCGCTTTTGGTATCGTATTGGGGAAATCGTCCCTATTCTCCCCGGGGGGCACTGCTTTCCATTGTACTATCAACGGCTACGGTGATTCTGGCCCTGGCCTGGCCGCGGCTGAGCGGGGCCGGCCGGTATTTATGGGAAATCGAACCGATTTTTTGGGGGCTGGCCGTATCGGTGATGGTGTACCTCTTGACCGGACGGCGGAAAAACCTTCCGGCCCATTGATTGTTTCTTGCCGTCGTCGCCTAAGGATAGTCCCCCCTTGTCCGATACTATTATAGATAAACCGGGTCCGAGAAAACATGTCCAATATCATTGGCGAACATCTCAAGCAAGAGGTTCTCGGCAACCTCAATCTGCTCCTGCGGGACCTGCTGAAGGTCATCAAGGTCCTGACGCTGTATCCGCCGGACAACCCCCTGCCGGCCAAGATGCGTGATTCGGTCGGCGCCCGGATGCTCGATTTAGTAACGGAGTTCGACGGTCTGCAGTTCGTCATCCATGCCGACGAGCTGGTGTATCAGAATGACGTCGTCTACAGCGATAAGAGCAAGGAGGAGGCGCTGGCCGGTCTTTTCTATCTGGCCGGTATCATCCAGCTCGATTTCCGCCCCGGATTGACCCGGGAGGAATTCAATCTCTTCCTGGACATCATTAAAACCTATATCAACGACCGTTCCCCGGAGCGGGACCTGGTTTCGTTGTTGTGGCAGGCGCAGTTGGAGGCCATCCGGTTCCGGTCGGTCGAGGATGTCGCCCTCAGCGCCTATTCCTCCGAGATGACCATCCAGGAATTGCGCTCGGCGGACCAATCCCGGCAGGAATTCGACGCCGAGATCATTTACACCAATATCAGTTTCGACGATAAGGACGAACCGGAGTCCCTTCCCGCCACTGCCACGGAGGCGGCCCGGGAAATGGGCTTTTCGCTGACGTCCTCGGCCGCCGGACCCGATCCGTTTCAGTTTTTGCCGGGACGGCCGGGCGAGTTGCCCGGCGAGGAATCGGCGGAGATCCAGGCGCTGTTGCAGGAAGACCGTTGTTTCGATTATTGCCGGGCGGTGGTCCGGATTCTGACGGATACTCTGCAGGCCTGGGACGATCAACAGACCATGGTCGAAACAGTCGGCATCTGCGAGAAGGTGCTGGACGAGCTGCTCAATGCCGGGGCATTTGCCGCCGCGGCCGATTTTATTCATTCCCTGCGGGCCATGCAGGCGGAACGTCGGGAAAGCAAACCGGTGTTTGCCGACCGCCTGAAGGAGTTTTTCCAGCATGCCGGCGATTTCCGTCGGATCGAACGGTTGACCGAAATCATCAACCAGCAGCAGCTGGTCGACACCGGCGCGCTGGAGATGTACCTGGAAGCGCTGGGGTGGGAGTCGTTCGCCCACATCATCGGGATGCTGGGAAAACTGGTCTCCAAATCCGCCCGGTTAATGGTGTGCGATTACCTGGCCCGGCACGGCAGGAACAATCTATCGATCGTCGGAGGCGCCCTGCGGGACAAACGCTGGTATGTCGTCCGTAATGC
>JAAZOE010000464.1 GCA_012797915.1 Candidatus Zixiibacteriota bacterium
CACCACCGATCCGGTGAAAGGGGTCGGCGACGCCGGGATGAACACCAGGATCCGGTTCTCGTCCCGGCCGGCGGCGTTGACCAGGCACCGCCCGGCCAGAAAACCGATGGCGTAGACACCCCTGCGGGGAAATTCCACCAAGACGACTTCCGAGAAGGCGGCATCGCGCGGCGTGGTGACCGATTGGATCAGCTGTTTGGTGGCCAGGTAAATCACCCGCACCAGCGGGGTATTGCCCAGCAGGCGGTCGCCCACTCCGATCAGTTTCGCCCCCAGATAATTGGTGGCCAGGATCCCGGCCAGAAGCACCAGGAGCAGCGTGGCGGCCACGCCGACGCCGGGGATATAATGCCCGATCAGTTTATAGACCAGCGGATCGAGCAGCCCGTCCAGCGCCCGGAAAACCATCTTCAGGACCAGGTAGGTGACGATGAGCGGCACGGTCACCAACAGCCCGGCCAGAAACTGCTTTTTGATGACGGACTTTATACCAGCAATAAGGGACATATCAGTTCCCCGCCGGCCGCCTGCGGCCGGCGAAATTCCTCCGCGTAAATTAGCGAAAGACGGGCGTCGGTGTCAATGATTATCGGGCCCGTTCAGAAGACGAAGCAGGCGGCGGCGGCCAGGGCCATCCTCAGGATCGGTTCGGGAATGAGGCCGAACAGGATGACGCCGATTCCGGCCAGCGCCAGCACCAGCCCGGCCGGAAACGAGGGGACGATATGGTGCGGGTTGGGATCGGCAGACAGGTACATCACTCGGATGACGTTGGCATAGTAGTAGAGGGCAATGACCGAGGTCAACAGGGCCAGGATGACCAGCCAGGTATATCCGGCCTGCACGGCGGCGGCGAAGACGTAGTATTTGGCCAGAAATCCGGCCAGCGGGGGAATGCCGGCCAGAGAGAGCATGAAGACGGCCAGAAGCGCGGCTAATACCGGGGAGGATTTGGAAAACCCGGCCAGATCGGCGATCTGCTCGGAGCCGGTCCGATCGGCGATGACGGCCACGAGGGCGAAGGCGCCCATGTTGGCGAACAAATAGGTGAAGACATAGAAGCTGACCGCCGAGACGCCCAGATTCGAAGCGGCGACGACGCCGGTGAGGATATACCCGGCCTGAGCGATGGAAGAGTAGGCCAGCATCCGTTTGATATTCGTCTGCCGGATGGCGATGATGTTCCCGACGATCATGGTCACCGCGGCCAGCACGGCCATGATGTTGCCCCAGTCGCGGGGGGCCATGACCGGGGTGGCAAAAGCAATGAACGAACCGACGAAGATCCGCACCAGCGCAGCCAGGCCGGCGGCCTTGGAGCCGACCGAGAGGAAGGCAGTAATAGGGGTCGGCGCGCCTTCATAGACATCCGGCGCCCACATGTGGAACGGCACCAGGGCCAACTTGAAAGCCAACCCGGCCAGAATCATCATCAGCGCGATCGAAAACACCGGTCCCAGTTCGCCGTACGACAGCCAGTAAATCGACAGGTTGATGGTGATCTGTTGCAGGAAGGTCGATCCGGTCAGACCGTAGATAATCGACAGGCCGTAGAGCAGCACCGCCGAGGAGGCGGCGCCGATGATCATATATTTCAGCCCGGCCTCGGTGGAGGCCCGCGATGATTTCGTGTAGGCGGCCAGGATAAACAGCGGGATGGTGGTCAGTTCCAGACCGACATACAGCGTAATCAATTCCTTGGTCGAAGCCAAAAACATCATGCCGACCGTGGAAAACAGAATCAGGGCGAAATATTCGCCGCGATGATGGGTCATCCGCCCGGCCAGACCGAACGACGAACCGATGGCCAGGAAGGCCGCTCCCAGAAAGATGATCTTAAAAAACAGGGCGAAGGCGTCGGAGACAAACATGCCGCCCCAGAGGGAAGCGTCCTGGACCGGCCACAGGAGAAAGCCGGTGACGACCAGTCCGACCAGGCTGAGATACCCGGGCAGGGTCGCCGATCGGCGGCGTGAGAACAGGTCGGCCGCCAGAACCACCAGCGCCCAGCCGAAGAGAAACAGTTCCGGATAAAGCGGGGCCAGATTCACCATATCGCCATCACCGCGCCATCAAAACGACCAGGTTTTCCAGCGTCGCCCGCATCAGATCAGACAGCGGTTTGGGATAGACGCCGATGAATATCGTCAGCACCGCCAGGGGCGCGACGCACAGGATTTCCCGCAGGTTGATTTCGGTCAGACCGCCCCACTTGGCGATGTCGAACTCGCCCAGAAACACTTTCTGGATCATGCGCAAAATATATCCGGCGGTCAGGACCACCCCCAGCACGGCCAGGCCGACAATGATGGGATAGGTCTTGAACGAGCCGACGAAGACCATGAATTCGGAAATGAACCCGGACATTCCCGGCAGGCCCAGCGAGGCCATGCCGAACAGGGTGAAGAGTCCAGTGTAGACCGGGAGCTTGTTGGCCAGGCCGCCGAAAGCGGCGATTTCGCGGGTGTGGGCGCGGTCATAGAGCACGCCCACCAGAAGGAACATAGCCCCGGTGATGAGTCCGTGGGAAACCATCTGGAACATGCATCCGGCCAGGGCCGTGACCGAGCTATAGGCGGCCAGGGCA
>JAAZOE010000465.1 GCA_012797915.1 Candidatus Zixiibacteriota bacterium
GACGAGGCCGCCTGATCAGAAGTTGCACAGAAAAGCGCCGGGGCCTGGCGGCCCCGGCGCCGGAGCGAGCTTGGCGGGAAAAGATGCCCTGCGATTATCCCCGCGTTTTGATATACACCCCCGGCGGGGCCTGATCAGAGGTCCGGCCGTCGTCGTGACAGGTCGAACAATCCGGCTTGGCCTCGTACCGTCTTTCCAGATGGCAATCGGTGCAATCGGCCTCGGCATGAATATCGTCCAGTTGCAACCCGGTCACGGCGTGGCTGAAATTCTGCGCGTTCCACGATCCATGGCAGGCGATACACTCGGCCTTCAGGCGGGTGATCCGCTTGCCGGTCGGGTGGCAGCCGCGGCATTCCAGTCGGGCGTGATACTGGTTCAACGGCCAGCCCGTCGAGGCGTGGGCAAAGGCCGGTTTTTCCCGCGAATCATGACAGGTCTCGCACCGGTCGTTGGCGTGACACCCCGAACAAACGGCGTGCACTTCGGCCTCCGTCTTGGCCGCCCGAACCGGTTTCTCGATATCATGACACCCGCTGCAATTCTCCTTGGCGTGACAATCGACGCAGCGGAGGTTGAACAGCTCGGTATGCTCCTGGTGAAAGAAGGTCACCACCGGTTTCCGGCTGTACGACGTGAAGTAGACTTTCTTCTCCGGTTCGCTCAGCCGGACATGGGAGATGCCGATGATATCGGTGCTGTCGACCAGCGATCCGGGATTCGTATCTTTTCCTTCCAGCGGCATGTGACAGATGCGGCAATCGGTATCATGCCTCCATTCGCGGTGGCAGGAGATGCATTGACGATGGAAGGCTCCCTTGAGACCGGGTTGCCCCAGATTGGTCGGATTCCCCTCCCCGCCGTGGCATTCGCGGCAGGGCGAGATGCGTCCATCGGGGCTGTAATGATGACAGGTGGCGCAACCCTGATTCATCCCGGCCATTTCGGCGTGGAGCTTGTGATTGAAGTGGACGGCGCCGTACTGGTTGACCAGCGAGTTCAGCACCAGGATTTTGGGCGCCTCGGAGACATCATGACGACCCGAGACGTTGACCTGCGACACCCGCGGGCACATCTCCAGGCAGGGATTCTCCGCCGTCGGAGTCTGGCAGGAATGACACTGGGTGCAATCCACTTTGGGCATCTCCCTGGCGACCGGGCCGGAGGTCAGACCGACCAGGGCCAGCAGGACAACGCCGGCGACGATGCCGGCGGCACAACCGCTGATGACGAATGTCTTGTTCATCACTGCTCCTTCACGCCCCGGCCAGGGCTTTATCCGCGTTCCGGGTCACTGCCGGCGCGGCTCCGGCTGGCAGAGCGATGACCGGGAAAATCATAACTGCCGCCCGATACACCAGGACCAGGAGGGCGATCAACCCGACGGTCAGGGCGATTTCAAACGGCGACGGGAAGTACGTTTTCTCCGCGTATAACGGCCGATAGGCAACCAGAAAGACGTTGATGCGGTTCAGGGCCACCCCGCCCACGGTCAGCGCCGCGCCGGCAAACAACCAACCGATCGACCGACGGGCTTTCGGCAGCATCAGGATGACCAGCGGCAACACCACGCCGCCGCCGACCTCCAGGATATACATGACCGATGCCGGTGAACCGTCGAAGAGATACACCCACGCGCCGCGGAGGACCAGGTCGACCACTTTAACCGCAAAATAGAATCCCAGAAGAATCGGAATGATCCGGGCCAGGCCGGAAAGGATATCGAGTTCCGGTTTGAGTTTGAACGACCGCGAGGCCAGGATCGATTCGAAAATGACCATGGGAAATCCGACGGCCACGGCCGACATCAGAAACAACAGCGGCGACATCGGCGTCCACCAGAGCGGATGCATCTTGGTCGGGGCGATGACCATGAGGGTGCCCAACGACGACTGATGGAGGCAGGACAACACCACGCCGGCGATGAGGAACAGCGACAGGAAACGGCCGAGCGTTTTATCGGCCAGACGGAGGGCCGCTTCCCCGAGGCGGTTCAGGGCCGACAGGCGGCCCGGAAGATGCACCCGGCCGGCGAACCGCTCCACCACGATCGGCACGAATTCGATGTAGAGCACGGTCAGATAGATCATGACGCAGATGCCGACCTCGAACAGCACCGAGTTCCCCTGCCACATGAAGGGAATCATCGGGTGCCAGACGTTGTAATACCGGCCGAGATCGGCCAGCAGGCCGATGACCACGAACGTATATCCCAGCAGCGCGGTCAGAAGCGCCGGCCGCACCACGGGATGATATTTTTCCTGATGGAAGATGTGCACCAGGGCCGCGGTGGTGAATCCGCCCGCCGCCAGTGCCACGCCGCAGGCGACATCGATGGCGATCCAGATACCCCAGGGATACTGATTATCCAGATTGGTCACGGCCCCCAGCCCGGCGATCAGCCGGTAGAGATACACGGCGATCCCGATCCCGGCGATCGCCGTCAGAATCTTGACCCCGGTGGTGAAATAGGGCGCCCGCACGGGGGCGGCAGCATCATGCGCCATGACCGTCCCCCTTCCCGTCGCGCTCGTCGCTTTTCAGCGAAACCATGGACAATCCCAGCAGACCGTACAGGAGGACCGGCGGGATAAACCACTTGAAGACGCCGTGCTGGATGGTTTCGGTGTACTCCGGCATCGGCTTCGATCCCAGCGCGGGGAGTTCGGTCTTGACGAAATCGACCGGCGCCAGATACATCCAGCTGGTCCCGCCGGCTTCATGCTCACCATAGACATGATCCACATACCGGTCGGGAAACTGCCGGATGCGGGTGTAGGCCAGAGAAACCAGCTCCGACCGTTTGCCGAACATCAGCGCCTCGTTGGGGCATATTTCGACACACCCCGGCCGTTTTCCCTCGGCCAAACGGTCTGCGCAGAAGGTGCATTTCCGCACGCGGGGGGTCAACGGATCGGAATATTCGTAGGCCGGGATCTGAAACGGACAGGCCACCATGCAGTAGCGGCAGCCCATGCATTTCCAGGCATCGTAAACCACCGGTCCCCGGGGTGTCTTCTGCAGAGCGCCGACCAGACAGGCCGAGACGCAGGCCGGCCGGTCGCAATGCAGGCACTGGATTTTCATGTAGGATGGTTGTCCGTCAGCCCGACGGCCGTCGAAGGCATTGACGACAGTGAAGGCATCGGCGGCCGGCCGACGGTGGGTTTGGCAGACCGTCTTATCCTCGAACGCCTTGGCGTCTTGTGTCGTCAGGGCGTTGGTCTGGTTGCAACCCCACTCGCATTTGCGGCAACCGATACAGACGGTCGTGTCGACAAGGACGCCGAACGCATCACCGTTGGTGGTCGTCCTGTTGGTTTTCGCCGCCGCTTGGCCGGCCAGAAGCATGGCGCCGCCGGCGCCGGCGAATTTTAGGATATCCCGGCGTTTCATCTCGCGCACCCTTTATCCCGCTGTGGCAACCTGCCGTAGCGGTTGACTACCTTGTGAAACATTTCACAATTCATGACCCAATTTCCTTTAGGTGCGCCCAAATCAATAAAAGCCAGGGCATACCCGACAGTTAATATCGTAATTTATAACAAATTGTCAAGTGGAAGGTTCCGCGTATCGTGGAAATTCCGGCGATTGGAGAACAGGCCTATGGCGGCCAAAAGCTGTTGCGATATATTAAGTTAGTTTATGCTCACTTACGGCATATTGGGTGAGTGATGGAGTTGTCGCTCGAAAATTTATTTCCGCCTGGCCGGGAAACCGCGTGAAAAGAAATTGCAAGCCGGGGATCGTCTCCCCGACTTGCAGGCAAGTCGGCCTGATGGATGGACGTTACGGACAACACGGCGCCGGGCCGCCGCGGAAGACGTAGCTAATGATATACACCGCATCACCCACGCTGATCTTGCCGTCGCAGTTGGCATCCCCGGCTCTAGCCGGCTGCGGGGCCGGGCCGCCCCGGAAGATGTAATTGATCAGAAAAACCGCATCCCCGACATTGATCATCAAATCCGCGTTGGCGTTGCCGCACAGATAGACCAAAGTGTAAAACGAAATCGTGTCGGCGTTGCAGGTGTCGGCGGCGATTACCGTAATCGGCTCTAAAAATATCGTATCCCGTGTGACGCCGACAACCGAATCGTTTTGGACCGTGCACCAGTGCGGGATTTGCAGGTAGGAAATATCGAAGGTCGTGTTGTCCGAGTCGGTGATGGCCGGGTAGTAGGCATAGGGGACGTTGAACTTGACCGAGATGGTATCGCCGGGCGAGGCGATGGTCGGTGGGAAATCATCGCAGGGATCGCAGGCATCGCCGAGACCGTCGAGGTCATAGTCCGCCTGGTCGGGGTTATAGACGGTAGGACAGTTGTCGTCCGGGCAGGTATTCTCCGGATAACCGGGATCGCCAAAGTGATCTGCGTCCGCATCAACGCAAATCTGATTCAAGAGCACGCTTATTTTATCGCCATCGCGGTCGGCGACGGCCAGGTCCAGCCGTCCGTCGCCGTTAAAATCTGCTGGGCTCACATAGAAGGGGAACGCTCCGGAGGTATACTCAATACCGGCAGTGAAAATCCCGGTGCCATCATTGGCCAGAACCTGAATGGAGGCCCGATGACATTGGCGGCGATGATATCGATATCGCCGTCGCCGTCAATATCTCCGGTGTTAATCATCAGGGGACTATACTTGGCCCGGTATTTGGTATACGGCGCAAACGTCCCGTCGCCGTTATTCAGCAATACCGAAACCGTATCCGTGGTTATGGAACTACCATGCCCGGTGGCGATATCCAGGTACCCGTCACCGTTGAAATCAGCTTCCGCGATTCCGTACGGTCCGGCGCTGGTCGAATATTCCGAACGAGCCGCAAAGGTGCCGTCGCCATTGCCCAGGTGAACGGTGACCTTCGCCGCGAAATGATTGGTCACTACAAGATCGGGAATCCCGTCGTTATTGACATCTCCGGCCGCCATGGCAATGGGAAAATTGGTCACCGGGTAATCGACATGCGCGGCGAATGTGCCATCGCCGTTATTCAGCAGGACCGAGAAATTCGTTCCCAGGGCATTGGGAACGGCCAGGTCCATATGCCCGTCGAGATTGAAATCGGCGGCGACGATGTAATATGTTTCGTTGCCCCCGGCATAATCCTGTTTGGGCTGAAAAGTGCCGTCGCCGTTGCCCATGAAAACCGAAATGTTGTCAGTGGCCATATCGATATGACCGTCATTATTG
The DNA here is from genome assembly GCA_012797915.1 of Candidatus Zixiibacteriota bacterium. Classification (GTDB taxonomy): domain Bacteria; phylum Zixibacteria; class MSB-5A5; order GN15; family JAAZOE01; genus JAAZOE01. The sequence continues at coordinate 5,197 of JAAZOE010000465.1, forward strand.
AAATCGGCGGCGACAAGCGAAATACAGCCGGTTCCCACCGGATAATTGGCCACGTGCTCGAAGATGCCGTTTCCGACATTACGCAATACCTCGACATATTGGGAATTCAGGTTGGGCACGAGAAGGTCATTGTCGCCGTCGCCATCGATATCCGCCGGCACCACGCCATGCGGTGCATCACCCGTGGAATAGTCATCCTTATTGGCGAATTGGGCCGGGGCCGTTTCCGTTGCGACCGTGAACGACCATGAATACGGTTTGAGCGGCACGCCTTCGGCCGAAGTGATTCCATCCGTCAGAGTCACCGTCACCACCTCGCCGGGGGCAAAATCCACTACCGGATCAATAGTCGCGTTGTTCGACGCATCGTTATATGAAAAGGCACCCGCGTGCAATCCGGTGATCTGCCCTGTCACAAGCCATGTTAATGATCCGATCGAACTGGGTACCACCGGGACATTGAAGGATACTGAGATATCGCTCGTGGCCGATACACTGGAGGCATTGATGGATGGAGAATGACCGGATGCAATTAATAGGGCATTGCAACAGACATAGGCACCGATACAAAAATCAAAGTCCCCCATTCCGCTCGCGGCACGATTGTACCATATCCCATCCGCCCATATATAACTGCGCCCTAAACCATTGGTACCATCGTCTGTCAAAATCGAGATTCTTTCTGATTTATCCGGCGTGGTGACTCCAATAAAGTATTCTTCTCCGTTCTCGAACACCAAATTGAACGCAGAATAATCGACTGGCACATAAGAACTATCGAAAACCGTCGGCAATTGGTTAAAAGGTATCGTCACATTCGCCAACTCAGCGCCTGGAAATCCTGCACCATTATCGGCCCATACAAAAACCTCAAGGTCAGGCGTTCCGGTGAAATAAGGCGGGTAGACAGCAATCCAGGCTGTGAGAAGGGTGCACACATATCCTTCGGTAGTAAAACGCATCGTATAATAATCATTACCTGAAGCAGATGGGGCATGGAAGTAATAGCAGAAGTTGCCGCCCGAGTAATCTATATAATCGCAATAGTAGGTAGTATCCAAGAGATTCATGTGGCTCAATTTACCTAGGTCGGGCTCAATAGGTGGTGAAATCCGGAAAGGCGGAATACTCGCATGACTCGGCTTGTCAAGCGGAATTGGAGCATCGGAAGTGAGCATACGAGTACTGTCAGATGGTTGCGGAAACCCCTCGGTAACTAACGAGATCATCCCAACAGAGGCAAATATTACCAGCAGCTTGAAAATTTTCATAAGACCCCCAAAGATACTTTCGAATCCGCGATAAAATGGACGCCACCCCTAATTTGACTGATCGAACGATCGTCACCGCTTTTTCAATATATATATAACCTCTTGTTTGTCAGGCGCTTTCGGGCTGCAGGTAAAACACGGAAGCCCCCGCAGGGGCTTCTGGTGCGTGCATCTTTTGCAGAAGATTAGCGCTACGGACAGCACGGCGCCGGGCCGCCGCGGAAGACATAATTCACGATATAGACCGCATCGCCGACATTGATCGGACCGTCACAATTGGCATCCCCCGCCCCCAACGGCCCCGGCGCGGGACCGCCGCGGAAGACATAATTGACGATATAGATCGCATCACCGACGTTGACGCTCCCGTCCCGGTTGGCGTCGCCGCAGAGGAAGTCGCAGGCATCGCCGATGCCGTCGCTGTTGGAATCGGCCTGTGTTGGGTTGAATTGCGAAGGGCAGTTGTCCAACGGACAGGTGTTCAAGGGGAAGCCGGGATCGCCGTACCCGTCTGCGTCAAAATCGGTGCAGAGATCGCAGAGGTCGCCGGTAGCGTCGCCGTCGGCATCGGCCTGATCGGGATTTGAGGTCGACGGGCAGTTGTCGCAGTCGTCTCCGGCGCCGTCGCCGTCGAGATCGGCCTGGGAAGGGTTGGCGACGGCCGGACAATTATCGAGGGCGCAGGTATTGGCCGGATAGCCGGGATTGCCGAATCCGTCGCCGTCGGTGTCGGTGCAGAGGTCGCACACATCGCCGATTCCGTCGCCGTCGGCGTCCGCCTGATCGGCATTGGCCGCCGCCGGGCAGTTGTCGCAGCCGTCGGCGAGTCCATCCAGGTCGGCATCGAGATGGTCGTCATACCCCGGGCAAACATCGCAGGCATCGCCGACCCCGTCGCCGTCGGCATCGGTCTGGGTCGGATTGGCGACTCCCGGACAGTTATCTTCGTCATCGCAGACGCCGTCGACATCGGCATCGATACAATCCAGCGCGGCAAAATGCAGAAGCGAATCGCTCCCGGAAGCATATTGCCAACCGGTCATCCAGCCGCGGTCGGAAATATCATTGGCCCGGTACCCGTCCGGCACCCCTTCTCCCAGGCCGCTGACCGGCGTCGGGATACTCCACCCGGCGCCGCCGTCGTCGGTTCGTGAACTCCAGAGGCGGCCGTTCTTCATGAACGTACAGATAAATTCGTCACCGGCCACATGCGACAACCGGGGACGGCTTTCACGGTCGCCGGTCGCGGCCACGGCGCTGAGATACTGCAGGCTGTCGACATCGCCCGAGGCCGTGCCCCAGCAGATGATATCGGTCGCCGTGCTGTCGACGCCGGCATAGACCTCGCCCACGATCAGCACCCGGCCGCTGTCGGCGGCGATAGCCGGGTAGCGCAAATGCTGGGTAAGCGTTTCGTACCGCAGGATGGCGGCGTCCGGTTGCAGGTCCCAGTCGTTCTGGAAATCCTGACGGATGAACAATTGCCACTGGCTGTCGGTCGCATTCCAGCGGTCATAGACGGCATACGTTTTCGATGTCTTCGGATCGATCGCCGCCGCCGTGGTCCGGCAGTCGGGGAAATTGGGGTACCAGCTCAACTGCATCAACCCGGCCGCGCTCAACTGGGAAAAGATGTGCGGGGCATCGGCGATGGAGGTATCGGGATCGGTGTAACTCATCACAAGAGAGATCAGACCCCAGTTCCAGGACTGCTGATGATTGTCGGCGGCCACGTCGCCGGCGCGCATGTCATGCCAGCCGGCGACGCTGTAGTCGTTCCAATAGCCGCCCCAGCTGTCCGGATCGAGGGCATCCACGAACTCCAGCAGGATGACTCCGGCGCCGTTGAAGAAACTGCTCGGGGCCAGGTAGGTGCCGATAAAGGTCCGTCCGCTTCCCCAGTAGGCGACCGAGGGGTACGTCCCGCCGTAGATATCGAAGGCACAGCAGCTGCTCCAGGTGGCGGCGGTATCGTCCGAGGCTTGCCAGTAGATGGTGCTGGGACCGAGACCGTTGCTGTAGTATTCGTATCCCAAAAGCAACGCGCCGTCGGCGGCCGCTCCCAGGGCGGGATGACGATACCATTCCATGGCCGATTTATCCTCGCCGGGCGCCGGCGCCGATGACTGCCAATCGAACGGCGGGGCATCCTTGGTCCAGCGCTGTCCCATGACGGTCATCCGTTGCGGCTGGTCGGCAACCGGGATAATGACGGCGGCGGCGATGCCCCTGCGCGGGACTTCCGACGCCGATACTGCGTCCGCCAAACAACAGACCGCCACCGCGGCCGCCAGGAAAAATCCGGCCACGATCAATCGCCTGCGATCCATGATACTGTCAGTATTCATAGTACCGCCCTTCTCCCGTGCGGGTAAAAAGCAGATAATCGTCGAAAAATGCCCGCCCCCCCTGGGCAAGTGCAGTCCGGATCCCCGACTCCCTGGGGTAATCCTGCATATGGTCACTCATGGATAGTATAGGCATTGCCGCCGACTTCGTCAACCGGTTTCCGCCGGTCAAAAAAATACCCCCTTGGCTTTCGGCCAAGGGGGAAGAGAAACTTAAGTAGTTGTCATGTAAGGCAGCCTTCACTGTCGCATCACGCGGCGGGAACACTCTCCATAGTTCCCCCAAAGCTCACCTTACATGAGAAATATCGAACCCTTTCTGATATTTGTCAAGCCAAAAAAGATTTCCGGCCGAAAAATCCGCACCGGCAGCGGGGCCTCATCCCCATATTCCTATCGACATATATCAGGATCGATTTTCCGCCGTCGCCCGCCCCCTGCGATATACCACTTGCCCGACAGCTTATGGGGGATTATCTTGGGATTCAATGCCTTTTTCGGAACGATGGCCGTTCGAAGTCCGCCGGACGGCGGTCGGTTCCGCCGCCTGATGGGAGAACGCGCATGAGCGACAGCCAGCCGCACGACCCGCCGTCCGCCGCCGAAAAGCCACTCACCCCCGAGGAAAAAGAACTGCACTGGTACCGCACCGTCTACCAGGGGGACAGCATGCCCCAGTTGACCGTTCGGGCGGTGATCATGGGGGCTTTCCTGGGGATGTTCATGTCTCTATCCAACCTCTATGTCGGCCTGAAAACCGGCTGGGGGCTGGGCGTGGCCATCACCGCCTGTATCCTGTCCTATTCCATCTATCGCACGCTGATGGCGGTCTTCCCGAAATTCTTCCGGACCGAGATGTCGATCCTGGAGAACAACTGTATGCAATCGACCGCCTCCTCCGCCGGTTATTCCACCGGCGGGACCATGGTCTCCGGGGTCTCGGCCTATCTGCTCGTCACCGGTCATCACATGGCCTGGCCCATCCTGACGGTGTGGATATTTTTCCTGGCCGTACTGGGTGTCTCCATCGCCATCCCGATGAAGCGGCAGATGATCAACGTCGAGCAATTGAAATTCCCCAGCGGGACGGCCGCCGCGGAAACGCTCAGGAGTCTCCATTCCAAAGGGGGCGAGGCGGTCAGGAAGGCCCGGTCGCTTGGTCTGGCCGGCTTGGGCGGGGCGATCCTGGCCTGGTTCCGCGATGGCGGTAAACCGTTCGCCATCCCCGCCTCAATTCCATTCCCCGGCCGTATCGGCGGCATTCCCCTGGACCAATGGACAATCAATTTCGACATGAGCGCCGTCATGGTCGCCGCCGGGGCCATCATCGGCTGGAAGACCGGCTGGTCGATGCTTCTGGGCGCCTTCGTCAACTATGCCGTCCTCGCGCCCAGGATGCTCGACGTCGGCGCCCTGACGTCCGACCATCTCGGTTTTCGCGGCATCGTCGCCTGGAGCACCTGGACCGGAGCCTCGATCATGGTCACCTCCGCCCTGCTGGCCTTCGCCTTCCAATGGAAAACGGTTCACCGGGCGCTTCGCGGTATTGCCGCCATTTTCCGCAAAGACTCTCTGGTCGGCAAAGACGATCCCATCGAACGGATCGAAGTCCCTGCCTCGTGGTTTTTGACCGGCTCCATCCTGGGCGGCCTCGGCTGCATCGCCATACTCTACTGGGCCTTCGGCACGTCGATCCTCATGGGCGTAGTGGCAGTGGTGATGGCCTTCCTGCTGGCCATCGTCTGCTGTCGGGCCACCGGCGAGACCGACATCACCCCCGTGGGCGCGATGGGTAAAATCACGCAGTTGCTTTTCGGCGTCCTCGCTCCATCGAATATGACCACCAACCTGATGACCGCCAGCGTCACCGCCGGCGGGGCAGATTCCTCGGCCGACCTTTTGACCGACCTCAAGAGCGGGTACCTGCTGGGAGCCAATCCGCGCAAGCAATTCATCGCCCAGTTTTTGGGCATCTTCGCCGGCGTGCTGGTCGTTATCCCGGCCTTTTATCTGCTGATACCCGATGCCGCCTCATTGGGAACCGACCGCTGGCCCGCGCCGGCGGCGCAGGTTTGGGCGGCGGTGGCCCGGCTTTTGGGCGGCGGCTTCATGGCCCTGCATCCCACCGCCCGGCTGGGACTTCTGATCGGTGGTTTGATCGGTATCATCCTGCCGTTGCTGGAAAGAGCCTTTCCGAAAGCGAAATCCTTTATCCCATCACCGATGGGCCTGGGGTTGGCGATGGTGATTCCTTTTTACAATTCACTGTCGATGTTCATCGGCGCCGGCATCGCCACCATTTTGGAGAAAAAGAAGCCGGTGATGGCCGAGATATATATTATCCCGGTCGCCTCCGGCCTCATCGCCGGCGAATCGATCATGGGGATCGCCGTGGCGCTGTTAAGCGCGGGCGGTATTCTGGGATAACGATTCTCTTACCATGTCAGTTTTCAGACACCCTCAAGCCAAAAGCTTGAGGGTGCCACCCATACTGTGCGCGATCCGCCTGCGGCGGACTCCATCCGGCCGGAGGCTGTTTCGGTGGCCCGGGATTATTCCGGGCCACGTCTATGGTCAGTCGCACCCCTGCGCTACCGCACGTCATAGCGGAGAAATCTCACGAACGCCCCGCCGAAAGCGATCAGGCTTCCCAATACCAATACGGCGATATCGACCATCACCTCGGCCAGGGCATGTCCCAGACTGAACGTCGGCGGCACGAATCGGGGCAGTTCGCCGGGATCGATGGCCCCCATTTCGCGCGGCATGGCGATGGCGATTCCGGTCTCGCTGGAAGCCGAAATCTGAATGCCCTGCGGACCCGATTCGCCGCTTTTCTTTTCGACGTAGGCGCGGAATTCCTCTCTGTTGATCGCCGCGGCCTCTTCGTATCGGTCCTTCACGTCCGGATCGCTTCCGGCGATGGCCATGGCGGCCAGATAATAGGCCGCCGGCGGCGATATCCGCGCCAGCGAAAACGCCAGCCGCTCCTGCGCCGCCCGCAGGCGACGGACGTCTTCATTGACCCGGGCGTCATTCTGAGCGATATCCCGGTCGGATTCGTTGCGCAGGGAATCGAGCATGTTCATGCTCAAGCCGCCGCCGTAGGAGCCGGACTGCGAGGCCATCTCGGTCAACTGTTTGACGAACTGGTCTTGCCGCTCCTTGGCGAAGGCGTCGCGGATGCCGGCGGTCTCGGCCGCCGAAGGCACCGGGGCGATCCGGGCCGCAGCGGCGGTCCCCGCCCGAGGGATAATCATGACCAGCGCCACCCAGGCCGACAAGGCCAACAGGAAGGAAACCGACGGCCGCCGCGACAGCGTGGAAAAGAACAGCCCCAGCATGATGAAAAAGGTGAACAGCAACAGCGACAACCCGCCCAGCGCCGCCAGGCGCAGGAAATGACCGAATCCCAGAGGCACCCCGGCGACCACGACGATCAGCACGCTGAGAAGAATCGGGATCGTCAGGGGCACGGCCAGGCCCAGCCAGGCCCCGGCGCATTTGGCCAGCAGATAGGTGGCGCGGGGGACGTTGTTGGCGAACACCAGCCGCAGCGTCCCGTCCTCCCGTTCTCCGCTGACGGCATCGAAGGTGAACAGGATGGCGAACAGCGACAGCACGACCAGAATGATGAAGGCAAAGTCGATCGCCCGGAAAACGGCGAAAATGGTGTCCTCTGCGTAGGTGCTGCCGCCGAGTAACGGGACGGCGTCCATGGATATCAGAGCCCAGCGGCCGACGTCGTAGGTCACCCCGGAGACGAAGATCTGCATCGGATCCGGTTCGCGGAACGCCTTCGTCTGCAGCCGCATCAGGTTCGGCGTTTGCCGAATGGTCTGCTCGTTGAGTTGCCCGGCCGCCTGATGCTGTTTGACCGCCGCCCGGTATTCGCGAAGGCCGACGGAAACGCTCAACAGGAGCAACAGCGAGCAGACGGCGAAGGTGGCGACGAATTTCGGGCTGAGCAGGATGGCCCGAATCTCTTTGGAAACCAAGGTACCGAACATAGGTAAGCCGTCTCCTTTCTCACCGCAAGTCGTACCGTAAAAAACCAATCCAGGCGGCGGCGAAAAACAGCATAGTCGCCACCATCAGCAGTCCGATATCGACGACGGCCGCGCCGAAGGCGGCCGCAGGCGGAATCGGTGTGTACGTGAAGGCCGGAATCTCCTGCAAATTAATCGGGGTCGCTGCCGGCTCTTCCCCGCCGGCAGTGACTTTGATCCGGACCATCCGGCCGCCCGGGATACCGCCGCTTTTCTGCTGGATGAAATCGGCGAACGCCTTTTGATACCCGGTCGCCTCGGCCAGGAAATTATCCTCCGTTCCCAGCGAGGTGCCGGCCAGCGTCGCCATGGCCAGCGACAGCGAGGCCGCCGGCGAAACGCGGGCAAAGGCCAGCGCCAGGGCCTGCCGTTGCCGCAGGCGATTGGTTCGTTCCTCGTTCAGCCGCCCCGAAAACTCCTTCATCTTCCGATCCCGTTCGTCGGCGATCGAGGACATGAACGTATTCAACTCCTCCATCGCCGCCTGAATGTCGCCGCTGGCGGTGGAGGTGAAGCCGACGATCTTGTCGCGATCCTCCTGCCAAAGCTGGCCGCTGAAGGCGGCCTTCTGCGACCCCATTTCGTCCATTGTCGGGACGGCCACCGCCCGGCCCGCCAACAGCACCGAGGCCCGGGGGATAATCATCACCGCCGCCACCCAAATCACCAGCGCCAGGAGAAAAGAAGTGGAGCTTCGGCGCGTGAACACCGACACCATCACCGCCAGGGCCAGAAAAACCGAACAGTACAACAAGCCGGTGGCGATAATCAGCGCCAGCCGTCCCCAATCCTGGCCGCTCAGGGGCATCCCATACAGCATGAGGATGCCGCATCCCAGGGCGATGGCGCCCACCAGCGGCAGAACCAGCGCCGCCAGCGACCCGATCAACTTGCCGAGGATGTAGGTCGCGCGGGGGACGGCATTGGCGAAGGTCAACCGCAACGTCCCCCGTTCCTTTTCCCCGCTGATGGCATCGTATCCCAGCATGATCGCGAACAGCGACAGGATGACCTGAAACAGAAACTCGAGGTCCAGCAGGCGGAACGACGCCAGCACCGGTTCCTGGGCATACCTGCTCCCCTCGGGCTGCAATTCCCCCCGGGCCGCCACCTCGATCGTCCCGCCGATATCGTTGGATACCCCGGCCACCAGAGCGGCCAGCGGTTCCGGCGGCAACAAGGCCCGCATATCACTGACGGCGTCCCATTCGGTCGTCCCTTCGTATCGCAACAGATTCTCCCGTTGCGCTGCCTCGTACTGGGCGCGGGCGTTGCGATAGTTGGCCGCCCCCGAATAGAAGGACAACAGGACCAGCGCGACGCAGACCGCGAAGGTGATGATGAACTTGGTCGAGCCGATGATGTCCCGGATTTCCTTTTCGATCAATACCTTCAGCATGGCGCCTGCTCCTGCCGGAGCGCCGCCGTCCGCCCGGCCATGTGGTGCATGTAGAGATCTTCCAGGTCCCGTCCGGCCAGCGCCGCCGCCGGTTGTTGCATGATGATCCGTCCGCTGTCCATGATGGCGACGAC
>JAAZOE010000466.1 GCA_012797915.1 Candidatus Zixiibacteriota bacterium
AAATCGAGTTGCGGCGTTCGATGCGATTTCAACAGCACGGTGACGAAATCCGGCCAGAGGAATCCGAACTGCCGGTCATACCCCCGGATAAATCCGCTGGTGATGAAGATCGTCGCCGGGACGTTCATCGCCTTCAGAATCGGCAACGCCAGCGTCTCGTTGGACCGATACCCGTCGTCGAAGGTCACCGTCGCCGCGTGCGGCGTGATCTTCCCGGTTTCCAGCATGGTCACGATGTCGGCCAGCGGGACCATTTCGAAATGGTCCTTCATGTACCGCATCTGCCGTTCGAAATCGGATGCCCGCACCTGCGTCCAATCGGCGACCGATTCATCCTCGGTCAGGCCGTGATACATCAGAATCAAGGGACGACCGGCGACGATGCGTCGCGCCAGCCTGGTCGCCCCGACGGTCTCGGCGGTTCGCCCGGCAATGGTTTTGATCATGGTTCTCATTCGTCGTCCCCGCCGGCCATCGTCGATTGTTCGGCCGGCGCGGCGGAACCGCCCATCGCCGCTTTCACGCCGCGTTTGACCGACCCCGGAATCAGCCGCTTGGCCCCCATGATGCTCTTCATCGCCGCCGCCGTCATCCGCCCGCGCAGGGTCGGCGGAAGAAGAATGACATCCCGCATCTCTATCGCCCCGGTGGCCCATGACTGCTTGTAATGCATATCCCCGCGTAGCATGTCGAATCCGTCGATCCCGGCCTTGATCAATTCGCGGATGGTATGATTTAGAACCATGTTTCCCGGGCTTATCCGGTCATGGGCCATATCCAGCCCCGACAGGTAGGCGTAATAACAGTTGAGAAAGACGAATCCATAGACAATGGATACGATCCGGTCGTTGTGGCGAATGGTATAATACCGGATATCGAACGGCCGACCGGGCAATCCCTGGAGATCGGCATGGAAGGCCCTGATTTTCTGCTGGGCCAGGGCGCCCGCTTCCCCTTTGAATTGCCAGCGATTAGTATGCAGACGTATAAGGGTGTCCAGGGTTTCCGTATCTGCCGCCTCGATATGGTAGCTGTACCCTCCCGTTCGATCCATGTAATTCTGGTTGTTATTGAGCGCCTTGCGGAGTTTCTTCTTCAGGCCTTTCTTAAACGCCTCATAATCGTTTCCGATTTGCGCGTACAACGCCGTCTTCGTCTCGTACGGCGCACACGGGAACCCATGCCCGGCCAGGTGCTCGGACAACGTATGCAATGGCGTACCGGGAAGGACGTTCCGCAAATCCAACGGCGTGTCTTGCTCCCGCAGGTGTTCCGCCAGGGCCGGGATGGCCGTCGACAGGTACTGCTCCCGCACCAGCAGAACATTATAATCGGTGATCTCGCCCCCAAGGCAAGCCAGCGTCTCCGACCGAATCACCCCGGCCAGCTTCGTCTTCTCGCGATGCAGGGGCAGCACCGCCGCCAGTCGCTCCCCGTCATACGCCGTCAGCACGACAATATCTTTCCCCCCGGCCATATGCTTGGCGCAGAGATACTGCCACTCCCAAGCGGCGAAAACTGTCGGGCGGACGGCCGAGAACAACAGGTCGTTCCAGGCCGGTCGCAGCTGCTCCAGCCCGGCCAGGTCGGTCACGGTGCGGATATCAAACCGCGGATGTGGTCGCGTCGGGTCGAACATGCGTTTCGTTCACCTTGTTGCGGGCCATCAGATACATCGCTGAGGCCCAGACGGAAAACTGGAACAGATGCGGATAGTAGGTCGCCGTGATGAACTGCCCGGCGACGATATACCCGACCAGGGCGAC
>JAAZOE010000467.1 GCA_012797915.1 Candidatus Zixiibacteriota bacterium
CAGCCTTTTCGATATCGATCGGGTCCGGACCTTCCGTCCGCCGCTGTATGTCATCCTGGCCGGCGCCTGCGGCGCCGCTTTCGCGGCCGTCAAGTTTCTCCCCATGGTCGATTACCTGGCGCACAACCCCTGGGTTCCAACCGAGCTGTCGCAGGATACCCCCATTCATATCCTGCCGTACATGTTCTTCAGTTTCGATCAATCGATTTTTTCCACCTACATCCGCGGTGATGCCTGGGGCTGGCATGAATACGGCGCCTTCATCGGCCCGGTAACCGCGGCGTTGGTGGTGATTGCCGCCGTCAAACGATTTCGCATCGTCCGACCGTATATCGTCCTGACCATCCTCTCTCTGCTCTTGGTTCTGGGATCGTTCGTCCCGGTCGTCTCTCCCTGGAATCTGCTGCACCAATTGCCGGTCTTTTCCTCCCTTCGGGTGCCTTCCCGTCTGGTTATTATCGCCTTGTTCTGTATGGCGGTCATGGCCGGATACGGCGTCGATTGGCTTCTGTCGAAAGTGAGATCGCGGAAGATATTGCTGGCCGGCTGTCTCTTCGCGGTCGTCGCCGGAATCAATTTGTATGTCTCCCTGCCGATTCTGGGGCAGGCGTTTCCCCGTTCCCCGGAAGCGCCCGCGTATAACGCCGATTTCCGTCAAACCGAGGGGGACCCCAACAAGCTGTACAGCGCCTTCCTGTCCAATCGGGGAACCATCCGCGCCGCCTGGCTGTCGGCCTACCGTCCCGGCCGCGGCATTATCGGCGCCGGCAATGTCAACCAGGAATGGTACTCCGAAGGCAACGCCGTTCAGGTACTCAAACGAACCTTCACTCCCAACCGGCTGGTTTTTGACCTGACCAGCCCGGCCGGCGGTTCCTTGGTCGTGTCGCAGGGATATGATCGGGGATGGCATCGTCTCGATGGGGGAGAGATCAGACCTTCGTATGACCTGATTTCGTTTACCGTGCCGCCGGGGAATTCGCGCGTCGAGTTGTTCTACCGCCCGGCTTGGTTCACGGTCGGAATGATCGTCTCGTTGGCGTCGATCATCGCGGCGTTGACCTTGGCCTTCCGCCGACGGCTATTTCGCTCCCAGCCGATACCGTAACAGCGTCCAGATGGCCTCCGCGCCATCGTGCCAGCGAATCTTTTTTCCTTCTTCCATTTTGCGGGGATGGTACCGGATCGGGATTTCCCGGATCGGAATCTTTCGCCGTCCCAGTTTGGCCACCAGTTCGGGACAGAATTCGAACCGACGGCAGGTCAACCCGAGCGATTTCATCAGATCGGTGCGGACCATCTTGTAACAGGTTGATTCGTCGCTGATGTTGACCCGGTAAAGCAGGTTGGCCAAAAACGTCAGGAACCGCCCTCCCCAGTAATACCGGCGATAGGAAATGCCGGAGGCGATATTCCGCACCCGCGAACCGAACACCGCGGGGGCATGATGTCTCTTCGCCTCGGCCAGCATGACCAGAATATCATCCGGGTCATATTCGAGGTCGGCGTCCTGGATGACCGTATACTCGCCGTGGGCTGCCGCCAAGCCGGTCACGATCGCCGCCCCCTTGCCCTGATTTTCCCCATGGCGTAACAGGACGATTCGTCCGGTACCGGCATACCTCTGCAGGATCGCCCCGGAGCCGTCGCCGGAGGCGTCATCGACGACAATGATCTCTTTGTCGGCCGGAAGGGCGATCAGCCAGTCCAAGATGGCCGGCAGGGTTTTCTCCTCGTTGAAGACGGGAACGATGATCGACAGTTCCATCGTTCCAAGGTATGTATCTTCGGAATGAAAGTCAACCATCGAAGCCGTCGCCGGTTTCTCTCCCGACCGACGCCGCTTGCTCTAATTGATTGACAATCAGCCCCTTGCGACAACCCTCCTCGAAGGTCCTCCCGAGGAAGGGCTTGACATCCGCCTTCTGAAATGGTATAATCAATGGCTGATTTTCACACTGATTAGAGGGTACAGACGGATGAGGAGTTGGGATGACATGGGATGTCTGGTGAAGGTCCTGGTCCTCTGCCTGTTGGCAACGACGGCGGGGGCGCAGACCGGCCAGGTCACCCAGCCGGGGGCGACAACGGCAACGACTGAAGATCCCAATGCCCTGGCCTCTCCCTACTCCATCTATTCGCCTCTAGTTTCGGGCATCAATCTGCAGCAGTTGTACAACCGGTTCCTCGATGCCTATATCGATCCCGAGCAGTACATTGTCGGTCCCGGCGACGGGTTCAGCGTGTTATTTACGGCCGGCGACATTCCCGATCTTTCGGGTGAGGTCGGTTCCGACGGTTCGCTGTTCATCAAGTCGGTGGGGCGGCTGATGCTGTTCCACCTTACCTTGAAAGAGGCCCTGGAGAAGATCCGTACGGAAGTGGGGCGAGTGTATGCTCCCAGCGACTTTTCCGTTCAAATGTCCACGTTTCGCGTCAGCCGCATCAATATCATCGGCGAGGTCGTCCGTCCCGGCATCTATTATGCGCCGGCCATCTGGGGAGCCTCGGAGGTTCTCGGTCTGGCCGGAGGGGTAACACCGCAAGCCTCGTTGCGGAATATCCGCCTGACCGGTTTCGGCACAGACGTGGCGGTGGATTTGGTTCGGTTTGCCTTTCTGGGAGACCGGCAGTACAATCCCATGGTGTGCAAAGGCAACCTGCTGATTGTCCCCGACCGCCGCGGCGGATCCGGCCATGTGGCCGTGACCGGCGCCGTGGAAAAACCCGGCGTCTTCGAATACGTTTCCGGCGATCGTCTCGCCGACCTTATCGCCTTTGGCGGCGGGGCGGTCGGGAAGTTGGATCAGATGGAAGTGGTGATCTCCAACGACGGGGTCGAGACCGCCCGTCTCGACGGCGCTTCGCCGACGCTGGCCACCCAGGTGCTGCAGCCGGATGACAACATTCACCTGGTATGGAAAGCGAACCGCACGGAGTTCGGAATGATAACCGTCGCCGGCGCGGTGGTGCGGCCGGGGCAGTA
>JAAZOE010000468.1 GCA_012797915.1 Candidatus Zixiibacteriota bacterium
GATGCTGCTTCTGGTGACCCTGATTTTCCGCGCCGTGTCCATCGAATTCCGCAGCAAACAACCGTCGCCGGCCTGGCGGCGGTTCTGGGACGCGGGCTTCGGCGTCGGCAGCGTCCTGTCGGCGCTGCTGCTCGGCGTGGCTTTGGGCAACGTCGCCCGAGGCATCCCGCTGGATGCCGCCGGGGAATACGCCGGGACTTTCTGGACTCTGCTGAATCCGTACGGCGTCCTGATCGGCCTGACCACCGTGGCCCTGTTCGCCATGCACGGGGCGATCTATATGATGATGAAATCCGAGGGGGAACTGCACGACTTGATGCGTCGTTTTGCCCGCCGGGGCCTGGCGCTCTTTTCCGTCCTGTACATCCTGACCACCGTCGCCACCATCCTCTTTCTGCCGCACATGACGGCCAATATGCGGCACACTCCCTGGTTGTTTATCATCCCGGTCATCAACATTTTGGCGATTGCCAATATTTTCCGGGAGTTGAAACAGGGAAGGGACTTCCGGGCGTTCGTCTCTTCAGCGGTCACCATGGTCGCCCTGATGGCTGTCTTCGGCATCGGCATGTTCCCCAACTTGGTGCTGTCGCGGCCGGAGGTCGCCAACAGTTTGACCGCCTTCAATGCCGCCTCGTCGCCCAAGACGCTGGGAATCATGCTGATTATCGCGGCCATCGGTATGCCGCTGGTGATCGCCTACACGACGGTCATCTACCGCGTTTTCCGCGGCAAGGTCCGCCTCGATTCGCACAGTTATTGATCGGATAAACCTCCCGCCCGCATCTTACGGACGGGAGGCTGCCTCCTTGCGGGATAATCGTACCGCCAGGGTGAATGAACTCAGCCGAGCAGTCCCTCGCGATGCAACCGCTTTAGCTTGTTCATCTTCGTCCGATACGCGGTCGCCAGGCACGGGACCAACTCCTCGATGTCGACGAATTCCGTATTGACCACCACGTCGTACCCGTGCGGGTCGTCGATGTCGGCCCGAAACAATTTCTTGATGAACTTCCGGCGTTCCTTGTCGGATTTCTCGATGACCGCCGCCGCCTGCCGGGGCGACAGGTCGTTGTACTTGACATAATTTTCGATTCGCTTGTCCAATCCGCAGACGACGCGGATATGGAACCCATGCGTCAGGCCGAAGATGAAATTGGTGCCCCGCCCGACCAAAAGCACCCCGCCCAATTGCCCCATCGGCAGGACAGTCTCATACAGGTTGCGGGCGTACGCTTCGACGGTCGAGGGAAAAGGACGAAGGCTTCGCATCGCCCGGCGCAGTCGGCGACGGGATTCCTCGTCCAGCGTCGCCTTAATCCGCTCCCGATTCTCCTCCGATGTGGCCATAAAATCGATATGCTCGCGCGTCAACAACTGATACCCGAGTTTGTCGGCCAGTTTGTGGGCCAGATACATGCCCCGCGAACCGCTGGAACGGGACACGGTGATGATTTGCGGCGGGGGAAAGTCCTCAATCCCGGACTCTACGGCCTTCTGCCGGGCCTTTTCCCAGGCGCGCATCTGCTTGTCGATGATTTTCTCCAAGACACCCATGGGGGCACCTCCTCACCGGAAATATATCGCCGCGACTCCACGGAAACAAGAAGAATAGATGTGTCCGGTCAGGAAGGATTGACCACAACGGCCGGGTCGTCCCGATGCCGCCATTCATGAAACAGGCGGCCGATTTCGGCGCTGACGATGAACACGATCGAGGTGTAGTACAGCCAGAGCGCGGCCACCAGCATGAAACTGTAGGCCCCGTAAATCTGCTTGAAAGTGACGAACTGACGGATGTAATACCCGAACGCGGCCTGCGCCGCCTGCCATAGCACCGCCGCGGTGAACGAACTGACCGCCAGCACCCAGTGCGGCGGGCGTCGATGCGGCACGGTGACGTAGATCATGTAAAACCCGAACCAAATCACCAGAAACGACGCCAATGCGAAAAGAATTCCCTCCACCGCGCCAAGGTTGAAGGCGTGAAAGGCCGCCGAGGTCTGCGCCTTGCGGATGACCATTTTTGTCACCGGCAGAATGATGGTCGA
>JAAZOE010000469.1 GCA_012797915.1 Candidatus Zixiibacteriota bacterium
AGAATGTGATGACAAACAGCACCGAGCCGATGAGAAACAGCACGCCGTAATGCACGCTGTGAAATTCCACCTCTGCCATTTCGGCCCCGATGGTCGCGGCCATGGTGCGCACCGATTCGAACGGCGATAGGGTCACGATGGCGGCGTTGCCGGTGACCATCATGACGGCCATCGTCTCGCCGATCACCCGCCCCATCCCCAGCATCACCGCCGCGACGATTCCCGACCGGGCCGCCGGCACGGTGACCTTCCAGATCGTTTCCAGGCGGCTGGCTCCCAAGGCCAGCGAAGCTTCCTTGTACGAAGCAGGGACGCTGGTGATGGCGTCCTCCGAAATCGACATGATGGTCGGGATGGCCATCAAGGCCAGAAGCAGCGCCCCGGTTAGGGCGGTCATTCCCGAACTGAGACCGAAAACATCTTTCACCAGCGGAGCAACCACCACCAGCCCGAAAAACCCCAGCACGACCGAGGGAATCCCGGCCAGCAGTTCGATAAACGGTTTCAAAAATTCCTTTTCCCCCTTACGGGCGATTTCGGCGACATAGACCGCCCCGCAGACGCCGAAGGGAACGGCGACCACGGTGGCCAGGATGGTCACCACCAGCGACCCGGTAATCAGGGGAATAACCCCGAACAGTTCTTTCTGGAAGGAGACCGGCACCCAGCGGGAACCGAGCAGCTCACCGAGACCCCGTTCCTTGAAAAACGGTATCGCCTCCCGGCCCAGGAAGAAGAAAATCAACACGACGATGAGGACGGCCGTGGAGGCCGCCCCCGTCAATGTCAACCGAACCGCTTTATCCTGCCAGGCCTTATTCATCTACTTGACCGGAACATACCCTGTCTCTACGGCGATCTTCTGCCCCTCGGGACTGAGACAGAAGTCGACGAAGTTCTTGACCTGTCCTTCGGGAGTCCCGTTAGTATACAGATACAGCCCGCGGGCGATGGAATATTGCCCGGAGAGGACCGTCTGCTCGGAGGGGATGACCGCCGGGGAGGTGTCGTCGGCTTTCACCGCCAGCATCTTGACCTTCCCTTCGGATTCGACGGCATACCCGAGTCCGACATACCCGATCGCCCAGATGTCGGCGCCGACCGACTGCACGATGGCCGAAGTGGCCGGCATCAGCCGCGTATGCGCGGCGTAATCTTTCATCTTGAGCACATGTTCCTGGAAGAAAACATAGGTCCCGGAATTGGATTCGCGGGAGAGGACCATGATCGGCTGATCGGGACCGCCCAATTGCTTCCAGTTGGTGTAGGCGCCGGTGTATATCTTGGCGATCTGCTCCTGAGTCAGTTCGTTGATCGGGTTGGCCGGGTTGACGATCACGGCGATGCCGTCGCTGGCGACGGTATTTTCCACCGCGGTGATTCCCTTTTCCGCGGCCTGAGTGATTTCCTTCTCTTTCATTTCGCGGGAGGCGCTGCAGATATCGGTCGTACCGTTGATCAGCGCCGCGATCCCGGTGCCGCTCCCGCCGCCGGTAACCGATATATCGGAACCGGGATGCTTTTTCATGTACGCCTCGGCCCAGCTCGACACCAACTGCACCATGGTATCCGATCCTTTGATGGTGATCGGTTTCGGGCGTTCGGCGCTGCATGACAGGTTGATCAGCCCGCCGACGGTCACGGTCAGGAAAGCCGCCGCGGCGATAAGGGCACGTATCCGGATGACGGATTTCATTCGCTTCATCGTTCTCTCCTTTTGAGCGTTATCCTTCGTCCGCCCATTGATACCGCGCCGGTGTTAGAATTTGGTTAGGATCATATGCTATTTTGTACAGACGATGATTTTCTGTGGCCCCCTGTCCCCGACACGCCGTCGAGTCGCCGCAATCAACTGCCCGGTAACGACATGCCGACATGGGACGGACAGGCGCGGCCGCCGGCGCCTATATCTGACGGCCGGTCCGGTCCTTGGGAAGATGGATGGAAAAACTGCTTCCCTTGCCGATCGTGCTGGTCACCTCGACCCGTCCCCCGTGCAACTGGACGATATGCTTGACAATCGCCAGACCGAGCCCCGTTCCCCCGGCGCTCCGACTGCGCGCCCGATCGACCCGGTAGAACCGCTCGAACAACCGGGGCAGATGTTCGGCCGCGATGCCGACTCCCTGATCGACCACCCGCAGGATCGATTCCTCGTCGGCCTGGACGATCTCGATAGTAACCGTTTTGCCGGAGTCGCTGTAGGTGACGGCGTTGTTGATCAGATTGACCAGCGCTTGTTCCAACAGAGGGGCATTGACTTCGGCCACAACCTCCTTCTCGCCCGTGAGCTCCAGATGGATCCCTTTCCGTTCCGCCTTGAGGACGCACACTTCCAGCGCACTGGCCACGACTTTCGCCAGCGGTTCCGGAGCAAGCATAATGGCCCCGCGCTCCCGCTCCTGCTCCACCTGCGACAAGGTCAACAGGTCATCAATGATCGCATTCAAGCGATCGCTTTGACGAAGGATGATTTCCAGGTAATTTCTCGTATCCGCCGGATCGGTGATTCCGCCCTGCAGTAAGGTCTCCGCAAATCCCTTGATCGAAGTCACCGGGGTTTTCAACTCGTGAGAGACGTTGGCGACGAAATCGCGGCGAATGACCTCCAACCGTCGCAGGCGGGTGATATCGTTGAGGACCACGACCGCCCCGGCCGTCTCTCCGGCCGCGTCGCGCAACATCGACCCCTGAACCTGGAAGTACCGTTCATCCCGTCCTCCGGCGGCCAATTCCTGTTCGGCCGGGACCGCCTCCGTCAGGACGTGATGCACGAAGCGATGCAGGTCCGGGTTGCGGATGATTTCATGCAGGAACCGCCCGGAAACCTCCGCAGCGGAAACGTCGAACATGTTCCGCGCCGCCTGGTTCAGGCTGATCAATCGTTCGTCGCGGTCGACCGCAATGACCCCCTCCACCATTCCGGTCAGGACCGCCTCCTGCTCGTTTCGCTGGCGGGATATCTTCTCGATCTGATCGTGAAGTCTTCCGGCCATGAGGTTCATCGCCTCGGCCACCTGTCCGATTTCATCGACATCCAAAACCGGAATCGAAGAGGTCAATTCTCCCCGCGCATACCGTTCCGCCCCCAGCCGAAGGGTGTTCAACGGCCGTCGGATTCTTCCGGCGGCAATGATGCTGGTCAGCGCGGCCAGGATCAGGGCCGCCGCCGACCCCAGGGCGATCTTCGTGTAGGCGGAATGAAGAGTCTCGTCCAGGCGCCAGAGCGGAAGCGAAGCCCGAATCACCCCGATAGTATTCCCGCCGTCGGTCAGCGGCAGGGCGACATACATCATGTTCTGCTGCAGGGTATAACTGAACCGGACCGCCTCCCCCCGCCCGCCTGACAACGCCGCGATCACCTCCGGACGATCTTTATGGTTATCCATCGTTTCGGGATCGTGTTCGGAATCGCCGGCCACCTTCCCGGTGGTCAGGATGACGGTCATCCGCGTCCCGGAATCCTGCTCCAGACGACGGCAGATATCCTGGATGCGGGGGTAATCGGCCGCGGCCAATAGCCCGGCGAATTCCTCCCGGACCATGCCGATCCGGGCGGCCAGGTCATCGGATGACTGGCGCAGGTAGAACTGCCGGAGCGTCGCCGCCGAATAAACCGCCACGATAACCGTCACGGTCACGGCGACGATGAAAAACCAGGGGTACAGCCGCCAGATGAGTTGTTTACGTCGCATCAGAATCTTCTGTCTCCCTTCGGGGTTCCGGTCAGGGCAATATAGAATACGCCGGATGCGGGGACAAGCCCAATCCCCGCGCCCATAGGCCCTTGTCCAGCGGGATCCTGATTCCGGCAATGCCGGAATGGTGGTCCGGCCGGTCGCCGCCGGCTGATACAAAGCCCGTCCACATTCCGCCGGAATGGTCTTGACCGATTGTTCGGATTGTGTTACAATCCCGTTTGATTTTGGCCGGGGTTCGCGGAAACGGACGTCCGGAAGGGCGAATAACCACAACGGCGAGGATTGCCATGTTCAAACGGCTTCTGCCCAGGGAAACCAGCTTCTTCGACTTCTTCGAACAACACAGCCTGTTGTCGATCGAAGTCGCCAAAGAATTGAACGCCATCGCGGTCAATCCCGACGAACTGGCCGGCCGGGCCTCCCGGATCAAGGAAATCGAGCATTAGGCCGATACCGTCACCCACCAGTGCATCGATGCCCTCCACCGGACCTTCATCACCCCCATCGACCGCGGCGACATCCACCGGTTGATCCGTCGGCTGGATGACATCATCGACTGCGTCGATTCGGCCACCCAGCGGATGATGCTCTATGAGATCGTGACCATCCGCCCGGAATTCCACAAGTTCACCGAGGTTCTGATTAAGGCCACCACCGGCATCGACGGCGCCATCCGCAGCCTGCGCGATTTGAAACACGGCGAAAAGGCGATCGAGACCTGGTGCGCGGCCATCTACAGCGCCGAGAAGGAAAGCGACGATATCCTGCGGGCGGCGCTGGCCAAACTGTTCAACGAAGAGAAAGAGGCCATCCTCGTCCTCAAATGGAAAGGGATTTTCGAGCGGCTGGAGAAGGCCGCCGACCGCTGCGAAGAGGTGGCCAACATCGTCGAAGGCATCGTCATCGAGGCCTCCTGAGCATGACTCCCCTCATGGTCGTCATCATCGGGACGGTGGCGGTCGCCCTGATCTTCGATATCATCAACGGCTTCCACGATTCGGCCAATTCCATCGCCACCGTCGTCTCCACCCGCGTCCTCAGCCCCAAAGTGGCCGTGCTCTGGGCCGCCTTCTTCAATTTCGTGGCCATGTTCATCTTCGCCCCCCGCGTCGCCGACACCATCACCAAGATTGTCAGAATCGACGGCAACGACAGCGTCTACGTCTATGTCGTCCTGGCCGGACTCGTCGGGGCCGTCGTTTGGGACCTCATCACCTGGTGGCTGGGACTACCCACCAGTTCCTCGCACGCCCTCATCGGCGGCGTGGCCGGCGCCGGTCTGGCCTACAAGGGACTGGATGTCATCCGCTGGGGAAACATCTGGAAAACCGTTCAGTTTATTCCGCTGGCCCCGCTCATCGGTTTGATCGCCGCTTTTTTCATCATGATCTTCGTCTCCTGGCTCTTTCGCCGCTGGCGTCCGCAGGAGGTCGACCGGTTGTTTCGGAAAGGCCAATTGTTGTCGGCGGCGCTGTATTCGCTGGGCCACGGCGGCAATGACGCCCAGAAAACCATGGGCATCATCATGGCCCTGCTGATGGCCGGCGGCCTCATGGCTCCCGATACGCAACTCTCCCTGCTGCACTTCAATACCATGTGGATCATTCTCTCCTGCCATTTGGCCATGGCCGTCGGCACCGCCTTCGGCGGCTGGCGGATCGTCAAGACCATGGGAATGAAGATCACCAAGCTCAAACCGGTCGGCGGTTTCTGCGCCGAAACCGCCGGCGCCGCGACCCTGTTCATGGCTACCCACATGGGTATCCCCGTCTCCACGACGCACACCATCACCGGCGCCATTGTCGGCGTCGGGGCAACCCACAGACTGTCGACCATCAAGTGGGGCGTGGCCGGGCGGATCGTCTGGGCCTGGGTGCTGACCATCCCCGCCGCCGGCCTGATTTACGCCGGCTGTTTCTATCTCATCAAAGCCCTCCACACCGGATTTTGATCTGTTTCGCGTTCAATCGAATCGGGAACGCGTTCCGCTATAGGAACTGATTGCGATATTACGTTGGGTCGTCGTTATTGTTTTCAGGGAAACGTCTCAGGTCGGCAAAGAAAACCCACCCTGGAGGGTGGGGTACCCTGTGTTCGTCTTATCATCCGGAGGTTGTTTTCGCCCCGCAGTCATTCTGAGCGAAGCGAAGCTCTCGTCGCCGACGGGCGTCAGACTTCCCGGAACCGGTACCCCACGCCGCGGACCGTCTCGATCAACTGCCCCGCCTTCCCCAGTTTCTTGCGCAGGCCGACCACCAGCACGTCCACCGCCCGGTCGGTCACCGGGTAATCCTCCCCCCGCAAGGCATCGACTATCTGATACCGGGTGAACACCCACCCCGGCCTTCGGGCCAGAAAATGAAGCAGCTTGAACTCCGAGGGGGTCAGCTCCACCGATCGGCCGTCGACCTGAACATCGTGCCGCCCCGGATGAATCGCGATGTTCGCGACCGTCAGCGGTTGATCCTCCTCGGGCGACTCCACGCTCCGTCGGCGCAACACTGCCCGGACCCGGGCCACCAGCACCCGCGGGCTGAACGGCTTGGTGATGTAGTCATCGGCTCCCAATTCGAGCCCGGCCACGATATCACTTTCTTCCCCTTTGGCCGTCAGCATGACAATCGGAGTCCTCTGCGTCGCCTCTTCCCGTTTCA
>JAAZOE010000470.1 GCA_012797915.1 Candidatus Zixiibacteriota bacterium
TATTGGTACAACCAGTTGAACATGGTTCCGGCGTCGCGATAGGAATACGGCGGCTGGGCCGTCAACCCCCGGAACCCCTCGAAAAAGCCGAAGAAGGCAACGGTCAGAAACGAGGCGATGATGATGACCGCGTACCATCGGCCCGGCTGTCCGCGCACCAGCTTGAGCAGGGAGATTTTCATCAGGTTGAGCGCCCCCAGCCAGATGGCAAAGGCGCTGATGATTCCGAACCAGTCGCCGAACAGCCGCTGGAAATCGCTGAACGGCCGATGGGGTATGAAATAGACGAGGGCGAAGACGATGCCGACGATGAAGGTAATGGCCAGAGGAATCTCGCGTCTCATCGCATCCACCCGCTTTGGTTAGCCTGAAAACCAGCCGGAAACATCCCAGCCGATCATTTCGAGGATGATGCCGACCACGATGGCGGCCAAAAACAACGCCTTGCCGAAATCCTGCCCCTTCAGCGAGCCCAGCAGCTTCGGTTCCCGCGACAAATAGGCCGAGGCCGCGAAGAGCTCTTCCCCGATTAAGGTATAGTCGCAGGCGGCCACGAAGAAGGGCAGCTGTGCCGGCTGGGCCGTACCGGCGATCTGAATCGCCCCGATACTGTTGCCGGTCTCGGCCATGACCAGGGCCTCGCCGAAAAACGCCCCAACGAAAAAGATCGTCCCCGGTTTCTCCCGAACGAATAATCCGTCGACTGCAGCGGCATACCCGAACTGATCGTCGGTCAAATACCGCACCTGATCATCCTGAAACAGGTCCGGCCGCCCGGCTCGCCCGTATACTTCCCGCACCGTCTCCCGGGCTGTCACCATCACCATGGAACGGGCCACCGGCACATCGATCCGCGTGCCGTTCTGCGCGGCAACCTGGGCCACCCGGCCCAAAATGGCCATGCTGGCCAGGGTCTGGACGTCATCCATGTCATGATACCCGGGAACGAAATAAACCGACCGCCCCATCTCTGTCGCCCGTCCCACCGCGTTTTCGACCTCCTCGATCCCGGCAATCTTGCGGATATAAAACGCGCGGCCCGATTTGGCCGCCACGATATAATAAATAATCGCGCCGCTGATGATAAGGATACCGAGCAGGATATTCCATCGCGCGCTGTTGAACCATTGCGCCGTCGCCACCGCCGGCCCTGTCGTCTCCGACTCGGCCGTCACCCGCCGGATGGAATCGGTCCCCGCACGCGCAAAACTCACCGCCGCGATTTTGTAATAATAGGGCTGCCCGGTAACCGCCTGATTGTCGACAAACGTGCTGTCCCCGGACGTCGTCTGTCCCAACTCGGTAAACGGTCCCTTCGGAGTATCGCTGCGAAGAACCAAATATTCCTTTATCGATCCCCCCGTATGGTCATCCGGGGATAGCGTCCAGGTCAGTTGGATCGCCCCGCCGGCATCGTTTTCCAGGTCGCGCGCGACGACCTGCTCCACCCGACGGGGAAACGGCGCCGCGGCCGGGCCAGGATCGGCGGCCGAGAAAGAATCGACACTGGCGGGAGATACGGAGGAATCGGTCTGGGCCTGAACAGACGGAGAAGGATGGGGGAAGGCGGTTTTAAAGAAGATGAGAGCGGTCCAGAGCAGACCTCGCGACAGGAAATCCATGTCCACCTTTATCGTTTCATTCCGTCGAACGTAACCGTCGCCTATCCGATGACAACGACTGATCTACCTCTCGAAATCTATCCCTGTTGACAAACCAGGTCAAGCCATTAATACCCGATGGAAAGATACGGCGGGAGAAGAGGGCATTGAACTGCATCCGGGCGGCCGATAATGCCGGGCCGCAGAGGAAGGGAAGATCGGAAGAGGACGTACACGACGGCGCAGCCAGACGGCCATTCTGCAGGGTCCTTAGCCGATGCTGCTTCTGCGGCGGCGGCGATGACCCTGCAGTCCTTCAATAGTTACAGAAATAGGTATCCGCGACGGCGCCGCCGGAAAGCCCCGGGGCTCGAAGATGGCTGCCGACCGGTCGAACTTGACGATATCAGGCCGTCATCGCCGCCTGTGATTCCGGTTTCAACAGCACCCACAAGGTGTAGATCCCCAATGCCGTGCCCAGGGGAAA
>JAAZOE010000471.1 GCA_012797915.1 Candidatus Zixiibacteriota bacterium
GTCGTTGTTTTGGAACGACTCCGGCCGGGTTCTGGACCAGATCCAGGCGATGATCGCCCCGGTGCCGATCATGATATTCAACGTCCCCGGCAGTATCAGGGCGAATCCGAATCCGGCCGCGCTGGGGACCCATCGCCAGCCGAATTTATCCTTGACCAAAACCATGACCACGCCGGCGATGGCGGCGATGATGGTCCAGAGCAACGCCCCGGGCGGAAAGGCGGAAATCCCTTTGGACATCAGCACGGCCATGTTGGCCAGTTTGAGACCGGTGGGCGCGGCCAGACCGTCGCCCCCGAGACCGTAATGGCGGATCAACAACGGATACATGATGGCCACGGCGGCGGCCCCGATGGGGATGGCCCAGAACTGCACCCAGGTCAGCACGCGCGGGGTGGACCCGACCATCTTCCCGGTCTTGTATACCTGCATCAATCCCTCGCCCTGGGAATTGATATTGCCGGCCATGCCGGCGGCGACCAGGTTGTGGCCGATGGCCGGGGAAAACAGGCGAAAGATGGCCTGCAGGGTGTTGGCCATCAGCGATACCGGGCCGCTGTTGGTTTCTCCCAGCACCCGGACGCCGACCAGAATAAGCGGCAGGCCGCAAATCACGGCCAGAATGGTCTGCCAGTAGGGCATATCGAAATGGATGTATTGCAGCCAGGCTAGAAGCAAGGTGAGCACCGCGCTGAGCAGGATGATGGTCTTGAGGGAAACATCATCCCGTTTGGCCGTCTTCTCCCGCCGGACGGCCATTCCCGTGAACATGGCTGCGATCGAGCGCCACTTGAGGGCCACTGCGGTCAGGGCGGCGAAAATCATGAGCGATGTCGCCGGCCACATGAACCAGAGCAGGACGATGGCGAAATGGTCGCCGGACAGGTAGTTGCCCATCATCCCGCCATGCTGATGTATAAAAGCGGTCTGGGCCTCGGTCAACGTGCCGGCTCCGGCCAGGGCGTGCACCTGATCGAGGTATTGCGGGGCGATGCTGTTGTCGATAATCGACGGTCCGGCGATGGCCATGACCATTGGGCCGAACACCCAGACGACCGCGACCCCCAAAAGCATCGACAACCCCACGTTCAAGCCGATCAACATCCCGGTGCCGAGCGACAGGACGCTCCATTCGAGGCCGACGCTGTAGCGCATGGCCAGCCCCAGCGTCGGCAGTTTCTCCAGGCCGTCCCGGAGAAAAGCCACCACGACCCCGACGGCCGCGCCCGACCCCAAAACCTTCATGCGGTTGCCCGCGCCGTGATCGAGAACAATGATCGTCTCAGCCGCGGCCACGCCGTCGGCGAAAATCATCTGGGGATCGTCCACGAAGTACCGCCGGAAGACCACCGTCACCAGCACGCCGATCGCCCCGGAACAACTCAGCCAGGTGAACATCTCCCAGGGGGTGATGACCAGCTTCAGGTCGACCGATTCGTTCATTTCCAAGTAACCGAAGGCCGCGGCCACGATGCACATGAAGGCGGTCGAAGCGGCCGAGGTCGCCGCCGATTGGATGATGTTGTTCTGGAAGGCATTCCGCCCCCGGGTTCGTCGGGCGGTGGCCGACAAAAACAACGCTCCCAGAAACGCCGCCAGCACGCTGATGTTCGGTCCCTGACCCAGTTTCAAAACGATGTACGGGTAGGCCATCGATATGAGCGTGGAAATGAGAATCGCTCCGACGATCGACTGCCAAGTGAGTTCGGGTTGCTTCATCGACGGCTCCTCAGCATGGCCGGGGTTCGAACCGGCACAGTGCCGTACAGTGTAGCATACGAGAGACGATTTGTCCAGCGATTAGACGGCCTCGGGGAAGAGAAACGACGGCCGGAGCATTTGAAGGGATGACAGGATCAATCTTGTCCCTCCGCCGCTCGGCGGGCGAGCTTGATCAGCTCCCAA
>JAAZOE010000472.1 GCA_012797915.1 Candidatus Zixiibacteriota bacterium
CCGGCGCGCCACTCCCGTTTCATTAAAATCGGGGTCGTCGATCTCCAAGTTCCGGGGACGTTTGTCTGCAAAATACGGACCATGATGTCCCCCTCGAGACAACAACCTTCGGGCTGATGTCGCCCTTGTTGTATTCTCTTGCGGCCTTATTTGTTCCAGCAACAAATCGGACGGCGATTCTTCGAGTGCCGGAAACGCAATGTGCATATTCCCGGTGATTATCACGCGGTAAGTGCTATAGTTTGCACATATGTTGCAAAGAAGCGGCCCGCCGGTTCCGGCGGGCCGTTCGAATAATTGTCTGTCCGATTTTCGCTTTAGCGGATTATCCGCCGATTTTTTCGATCCGGTACACGGCGGCCATGGCCGCGGTGGTGCCATCGCCGACTGCATTGGTAATCTGCCGCACCAGCTGGTCGCGGACATCGCCGCAGGCGAAGATCCCCGGGACCGATGTTTCCATTTTGAAATCGGTGATGACGTATCCCCGGTCGTTTTTCGCCACCTCTTTCGGCAGCATGGCGGTATTGGGATGAAAGCCGATGAAGACGAACACGGCGCCGACCTCAAGGGTGGAATGTTCGCCGGTCTTAACGTTCTTAAGCGTCAGCGACCGTACTTTGGCGTCGCCGTTGACTTTTTCGACCACGGAGTCCCAGATGAATACGAGTTTCGGATTGGCAAAGGCCCGTTGCTGGATGACCTTCTGCGCCCGCAGCCGGTCGCGCCGATGAATCACGATCACCTTGGAGCCGAACTTGGTTAAAAACATCGCCTCTTCGACCGCGGCATCGCCACCGCCGACCACGGCGATCACCTGCCCGCGGAAGAAAGCCCCGTCGCAGATGGCGCAATACGAGACCCCCTTGCCGGCGAATTCCTTTTCACCGGGGACATGCAAAAGCACCGGCGATCCGCCGGTGCAGACAACCATCGCCTTGCCGACGTAGGTGGTTCCGCCGGCGCCGACGGCCACTTTGCGGGATTCCCCTTCCGAGCGGATTTCGACCACTTCATCGGAGACGACCTCCAACCCGAATTTCCGGGCATGATCGGCCATTTTCATGGCCAGCTCCGCCCCGGCGATATGTTCGAATCCGGGGTAATCCTCGACTTCCGCCGTGTTGGCGATTTGTCCGCCCGGTTGATACCGTTCGACCACGACCGTTTTCATATTGGCCCGGGCGCCGTACATCCCAGCGGTCAATCCGCCCGGCCCGCCGCCGACGACCACGATATCGTACTGCTTTTCGTCCGCCATTATCTTGTCCCCATATATTTCCGTAGTTGTTGTTCCAACGGTAAGAATCTCAGATCGAATTCCCTTTCGGCAATCGTCTGGTCGCAGGTGGAGCCGGCCGCGAGCATGGCGATCTGGTCTCTGGTCAACGGCGCCGGTTTCAAAAACAATTCCAGCACCCGCGCGCCCATCCGCGCCATCCAGACCGGGACATGAACCGTCATGCGCTTTTTGTTCAACACCCGCTTGATGATATCGAGAATCTGCAGATATGTCAACGGTTCCGGGCCGCCGATTTCGTAGGTTCGGCCGGAGGTAACCGGTTCCCGCGCCGCCCGGGCCATCACCGTACATAATTCCTCAACGTAGACCGGCTGCAACCGATAGCGGCCGTCGCCGATGACCGGTATAACGGGAGACCGCCGAATCATCCCGGCCAGCATGTTGATGAACTTGTCTTCGGGGCCGAAGACAATCGACGGCCGGAAAATGGTGTAGTCAAGCCCCGAGGCCATCACCGCCCGTTCCGCCGCAAACTTGCTGCGGTAGTATCGCGACGGCTGGTCGGGTCCGGCGCCGAGAGCCGACAGATAGATGATTTTCCCCACTCCGGTCGCGCGGGCGGCGGCCACGACCCGCTCCGTTCCCTGTACCACCGTTTTCTGGAAGGTCTTCGTGCGGGTTTCCGCGATCAGACCGACCAGGTGATAAACGACCTGGCATCCCGCGAAACAATCCTTCAATGCCGGCTCGTTCTCGATCGAACCGCGAACGGTTTCGATTCGACCGGTTGGCGAGACCAGATCGGGGTTGGTTCGGTTGACCAGCAGGCGGAGGCGGTAGCCCATATGCAGAAGATTCAGAACCAGATGGGATCCGATGAATCCGCTCCCTCCCAGAACCGCCACCGTCGTCGGCGTATCGGAAAACAAGTCGAACGCGCGTTCTTTTTCTTCCATCAGAAATCGATTCCCTTCCGTCCCGGCTCCCCTTGACGGAACGGATGTTTGATCTCTTTCATTTCGGTCACCAAATCGGCGGCGGCGATCAGTTCCGGGGGAGCGAATCGTCCGGTCAGCACCACATGCAACCGGGTCGGTTTGGCCGTTATCAGCGACAGAATATCCGCCGCCGCAATCAGTCCGAGGTGCCCGGCGACGTTGATCTCATCCAGGATGACGATATCGTATCGGTCCGAGGCGACGGCCTCCCGGGCCGTTTGAAGGGCTTTCATCGCCGCGCTCCGATGTTCTTCGAGCGGTTTGTCGTCCCCCAGGATCCCGACGCACCCGATTCCGAGGCTGTCCAGTTCCACCTCCGGCGCCAGGCGTTCCAGCCCGCGCCGTTCACCGTAGGGCCAGTCACTCTTTATAAATTGGATGATGCGGATTTTGTTCCCGTGCCCGACGGCCCGCAGGCAGAGCCCCAGCGCTGCGGTGGTCTTCCCCTTGCCGTCGCCGGTATAGACGATCACCAGTCCCCGAGCGGCCTCGTTTGCGGTCATCGGTACCCCCTCCCCTCGATACAATCGGCGATGATCTCAATCGGATGGCAAACCCGGACGAGGTCGCCCATCTCGGCCTTGATCTTGGAAATGCAGGACGGGCAACTACTGACGATCACGTCGGCGTTCATCGCCTGATACTCCTGCCGCTTGGCGGCGAAAATCGCCCGCCCTTCGCGGTAATGGACATATCCGAATGATCCGGCCTGCCCGCAGCATCGGCCGGCCAGGTCGGGGTGACGAATTTCGATGCCGTCGATTCGGCCGAGTAATTTCAGCGGTTCCTTTTCCAGTCCGGCGGCGCGCAGATGGCAAGGGTGATGATAGGTCAAGGTGAACCCGTGATGGTTGTGGTCCTTCGGGAATTCGATCCTTTGTCGGTTGAGGAATTGGCAGACGTCGAAGACTTTATCTTTGAGGGCGGCCGCTTTGCGGTGATACTCCGAACCCGGTTGGAAAAGCTGATGGTAGTCGGCCAGGCGATGAAGACAGGAGGCGCAGGTAAACACCACCGATTCGAACGGTTCCAAGGCATCGATATTGGTTTTTGCTTTCGCGATCAGATTTTGGCGATGGCCGTACACTTCCATCGGCAGACCGCAGCAGTCCTGCGGGGGCATGACCGGATCGAAACCATAGGACCGCAGGACCCGGATGAGGGCATCACCGGCACCGGAGACGAAGTAGTTATCGGCGCAGCCGTGGAAGAAGGCGATGCGGCCCTCGGAGCGGCCCAGCTCGGGATGCCGTTGGCGGAGCGTCTTCCGCGCCGGTTGCGGCAGGGTGATCTCGCCGTCCCAGCCAAACGGCCAATGCCCCACGGCACCGACAATGGTCTTCCCCATCCTACTGGAGACCAACGGCCCGGCCAAGCCGCCGGCGGCGAGGAGACCGGAGAACAGGTTCTTTCGGTCGAACAGGCCGATGATCACCTTGGCGGTTTTCTGTGGATGCCCGGCCTTGAACGTCAGAATCTCCGCGGCGATATCGACTCCGGCAGGGCAGACCGCGGTGCAGTTTTTGCAGTTCAGACAGTAGCGATAGAACGGTTCGATATCCGCCTCGGCCGACCCGCCGATCTTCATCATCCGCAGCCATCCCCGCGGGGACATATCCTCGCGGCGAAAGATATCGAACGCGGGGCAGTACCCATTGCATTTGCCGCAGGCGGCGCAGGTCAGTTCCAGCTTGGCCAGATCGAGGTTTTCGGTGAACGGCTTTTCGGAAAGAAGAACGTCGGGATTGAATAAGCCGCCGGGGTCCAAAAGTTCCTTGATTCGTTGGAAGAGACCGTAGATCTCGTCGCCGTACAACCGCCGTACCACCGGCGCTCGAAGGCGGCCATCGGCGTGTTCGGCCGTGCTGGAGCCGCCCAGCGCAAAAATCTTGTCATACACCTCTTGGTAGAGGTTCTTCATCAGGGCAAAATCATCCTGCCGTTTCAGGTCAAGAAGCGGACGGATGTGCAGGTTGCCATCGCCGATATGCCCGAACAGGCCGAAGGTCAGGCCTTCCCGTTCGAGTCGTCCCCGCACCCAGGCAATGAATTCCGGTAGATGGTTTACCGGCAGCGAGGCGTCCTCGATGAACGGTACCGGGCGTTTGACGGGATGATGCCGGTACAGGGTCGGGGTAATCGCCTTGCGGGCCGCCCACAGCGCCAGTTGTTCGGCCTCATCGGCGGCCCGCTCTATGGCCGCGGCAAGTTTCAGCCGGGGAATCACCGTTCCCAGCAACCGCTCCCGGCCATCGAGATCGTCATCGTATTCCAGAAGGAGCATTGCCTCGGCCTGGGTTGGGATGGAGAATTTCATCCGCCCGATCAGAGTCAGGGTCGAACCATCGACGATTTCCAGCGACGACGGTTCGGTTTCCAGAAGCGGCGCGACCGCATCGCCGGCATCCTCCAGCGAACCGAAGAACAGGCGGAACGAACGGCTTCCGATCGGCAGCGGCAGCAGACGGAGCGTGGCCGAGACGAATACCCCCAGGGTGCCTTCGGAGCCGACATAGAGGGCCGGGAGGTTGAACCGACCGTTATCCAGATCGTTGACGACCTGCAGAAGATTATATCCGGCGGAGTTCTTCCGGACTCTCGGCCATTTCTCCCGGATGATCGAACTGTGTTCCTGCAGGAGACCGAGGACCGTAGAATATTCGGGATGCGCCGCCGCGAACGCCAGCCAGTCATCGGATTGCAGCGACCAGTTTCGCAGCTCGACCGGGATGCCATCATTGCCGATGACCGTCAATCGTTCGACATAATCCGAGGTCAGGCCGTATTTGACCGATTTCGGCCCGGAGGAATTGTTGGCCAGCATGCCGCCGATCTGGCAGCTGTCTCCCGACGAAGGATCGGGCGGAAAGAAAAGCCGGTGTGGCTTGAGAGCCAGATTCAGGTCTCGATGAATAATCCCCGGCTGACAGGTGACGGTTTTAGATTCGCTGGAAATCGAGCCGATCCGGGTCAGCCGGGAGCAATCGACGACCAGGCTTCGGCCGAGCGCCCCGCCCGACAGCCCGGTCCCCCCTCCCCGAGGAGTAATCGGGAGCCCATCGGCCAGGGCGGAGACTACCAGCGCGGTCAATTCCCGTTCGGTCGCCGGACATTCGACCCGGGCGGGAACGATCCGGTAAAGGGAAGCGTCCGAGGCATATGCCTCCCGGATCGCCTGCCCGTCCCCGGCAGCTGCCCGGACTCGAAATTTAACTTGACCGCTTTTATCCCTCATCGGGCCTAATATATCCATCGGAGGAGGGAAGTCAAGCGGGATGGAACCGGCCCGGTCCTTCCCCGGCCTCCGGCGATACCCTTGATTTTGGATCGTTTTGGTTTTCCCCGCCAATGAAAACGGCGCGGATTTTGTGAAAAAAGGCACAAATTGAGTTGACTAAGCCGCCGGGCCGGATTATAATTTTCAGATGATTTTCCTGACCGACAGGGAAAAACCGTGGTACAGGTGACGCATGCAATTTACCAAGGCTGAAGAATACGGGATTTTCGGTGTTGTATATCTGGCCGACCAGCCGGCCGACCGGATTACGCCATTGTCGGAAATCTCGGAGACTCAGGGCGTTCCCGAAAAATTCCTGGCCAAGATCTTCCAATCCCTATCCCGGTCCGGCTTGGTCCGCTCCCATCGCGGGGTCAAGGGGGGATTCTCCCTCGGACGCCCGGCCGATCAGATTTCGATTCGGGAGATCGTCGAGGAAATCCAGGGGCCGTATTTCATCGCCAAATGCCTGCACACGAAAGATATCTGCAACCGCAAGGATTGCCCGATCAACCTGCTTCTGCAAAAGGCCCAGGCAGCCTTGATCGATGTTTTCGAAAAACACACGGTTGCCGACCTCTTATCCTGGCAGAAAAGCGCCGCCGCCAACCGACGGTAACGGGATCGCAATCTCCCGGCTCGGAAAAGGCGTTGCTGATGAGTATCAAATCGGACAGATGGATTCGGAACATGGCCCGCACGGCCGAGATGATCCGGCCGTTCGCTCCGCGCCAAATCCGCAAGGGAATATCCTACGGATTGTCCTCCTACGGCTACGATATGCGGGTGGCCGATGAATTCCGGATTCTGACCGGCGTGGACCGGCAGGTATTGGATCCGAAACATCCCGACCCGGACGCGTTCACTTCGGTCAAGGCCAAATCGATTCTGATTCCGCCGCATGGACTGGCCTTGGCCCGGACGGTCGAGTATTTCAAGATTCCCCGGAATATTCTGACCATCTGTGTGGGAAAATCGACCTATGCCCGCTGCGGCCTGGTCGTGAACGTGACCCCGTTCGAGCCGGAATGGGAAGGATTCGCCACCATGGCCTTGTCCAATACGGCGCCGCTGCCGGTGCGGGTGTATGCCGGCGAGGGAATCGCGCAGTTAATCTTCCTTGAATCCGATGAGGAATGCGAGATTTCCTACGCCGACAAGCGGGGGAAATATCAGGCCCAGAAAACCATCACCCCGGCCAAGATTTAGCCTTCGCACGGGGCGGCCGATACACAGGACGGGACAGAATGAACAGGGCAGGTCAAGACAAGGGCAACCA
>JAAZOE010000473.1 GCA_012797915.1 Candidatus Zixiibacteriota bacterium
CCGCGGCGCTGAGACGAGGCGGCCAGCTTCCGGCCGTCGGCGGTGATTTCGAATCGCGACACCGAGGCGAAACAACCCTTCTGGAAACCACCGCCGCCGGAAAGCAGGACCGGATCGTCCCGATACGCCATCTCCGCCGGGCGCCCCAGGGCCTGATAAAAACGAATAATTGCTTCAGCGATGAGACGATAACTGGCCGCCAGAGTATCGCCCAACATGGGATGCCGGCGAAAATCGCCGGCGATGGCATACGTGATCTCGCCATCGTCATGGAGCAAGGCCCGGCCGCCGGTGATTCTGCGCACGACCGGCGTCTCCCCCAGTTTCTGCCGATCCACCGCCCGCTCCAACCGCTGGTGATGACCGATGGTAATCGACGGCCGGTCCCAGGCATACAACCGCAGGACGGGGTCCGGGGAATGGGTCTCGGCCTGCTCGAACAGAAAAGCGTCCGCCGCCATGTTGAACGAGGCCGACTTCGGGCCATCTATGATCACGCGCCAACGAGCCATACGGCCGGGAAGATAGGCAGGCGCCCGGCAAAAGCAAGGACCGGCGGCAATTTCCAGCTGAAGAACGAGGACTTTCCGGAAGGTGACCTAGTGGCGGAGGTACAGCCACCAATACCAATACCCGATGGCCGACAGGAAGGCGGCGGCAGTCAAAAGCAGCCCGGTTATCTCCAATCCGGAGCCTACCTTGCGCCTCCCCTCATGCGGTCGTCGCCATCCCGACGGATACAAAACCCGGAAGGCGACCGAAAGCTTGGGCCGGACGCTGGCCGACAACTGCCGCGGCGGAATCCGGAACTGCCGTCCAATTACGTAGAACACGGCCCCGATAATCAGCAGGACCGCCGGCAGATAGACGGCATAAAAGCTGTTGACCTGGGCCATGATTCCTCAACGAAAAAGCCCCGCGCCGGTTCAGACTGCGGCTGGGGCTCTTCGCTGTCGATTCCCTCGGGACGCTTGGCCGGATCGGGTCAACTGATACGATCGAGGCGATCCGGGTCGATATTGTACTGTTTCAACTTCAGGCGCAAGGTGGATTCGGGAATCCGCAACGATTCCGCGGCCCGTTTCTTTACCCCGCCATGATCGCGCAAGGCCTTGACGATGAACCGCTTTTCATATTCGCCCAGATAGTCATACAGGGAAAATCCGTCCAACGTCCGGTAGGCCTGTTCATCCGGTTCGATCTCGACCGTTTCGGGATCCTTGCCGATGATCCGCGACGACAACAGCGGCGGGTGAATAATCCCGCTGTCGCCGGCCAGCAACACCAGTTTCTTGATCTCGTTCTCCAGTTCGCGCACATTCCCCGGCCAATCGTAGGCGATCAGATATTTCATCGCCTCGGCGGAAATCCGACAGCCGCTGTCGGTCAGGAAATGGTGGACCAGCAGCGGAATATCCTCTTTCCTCTCGCGCAGGGCCGGGATGCGGAAATTCAGGGCGCAGAGACGGTAATAGAGATCGCTGCGGAACCGCCGCTCCTCCATCTCGATCTTGAGGTCCTTGTTGGTGGCCGACAAAACCCGGACATCGACCTTGCGCGGCTTGGTATCCCCCAGCCGGGTAATTTCCTGATCCTCGAGGACCCGCAGCAGTTTGGCCTGAATCGCCTGCGGCATATCGGCGATTTCATCGAGGAAAAACGTGCCGCCGTCGGCTTCTTCGAACAATCCCGGCTTGTCCCGGTCGGCCCCGGTGAAAGCCCCCCGCCGATACCCGAACAGCTCGGATTCCAGAAGCGATTCCGGAAGCGCCGCGCAGTTGACCGAGATGAACCGCTTGTCGCGACGGCCGGAGGCGTAATGGATCGCCTTGGCCAACAAATCCTTGCCGGTTCCGGTCTCGCCGGTGATGGAGACGGCCATGGCGGAATTGGCGATCTGCCGGACCCGCGCCAGCATCTCCATGAACGGCCGCGACTGGGTGATGATGTTGGGGAAGGCGCATTTTTCCAGCAACTGCGCCTTCAGGCGATAGTTATCCTCGAGCAGCTTTTCTTTCTGATATTCCGAGGCCTTGAAGGCGGCCAGATCGGCCAGACCGACGGCGAAATTGACCTCTTTCTGGGAAAAAGGAACCGTCTCGCCGGAACCGGCCAGACGATCGAGATAGATGTATCCGACCACTTCGCCGCTGAGCAACAGCGGCAGGATAAGCAGACAGCCGACCTCGGAGGGAACCTCCGCAGCCAAAGCGGCCAATCGCGGAGCCTCGGCGGCATCGAGAACGAGAAGCGGCGTGGCCGCGACCATCCGCTCGCGAAGAACGGCGCCGAACCGCTTGACCGCCTCTTCCACCTGAGCGTCATCCAGACCGTATCCGGCGACCGCTTCCAGCGCCTCGCCCTGAACGCTGGTCGCCATGAAAGCCCGATCGACCTGCATCCGTTTGACTAACAGCGAGAAAAGCGTATCCAGCGGACGATTTTTCAGATTCGAATACTCCGTGCCGGAGACAAAATTCCCGAACAGCTTGAACTCGTTGTCGTCCGACAAGGCCCGTTCCACCGCCCGGTGGGAGAGGTTTTTCAGAAAATCATTGACCTTGATGACTCCGGCGGTGTCCCCGATGGCCCGGAATTCGCGAAGCGATTCCTTGAGATATTCCAGCGCCTCGCCGTTTTTGTCGTGCTGATGATAATACCGGGCCAGCGCATAATGGCTTTTGGCCAGGTAATAACCGTCACCCAGCCGCTCGAAGAGGCGCTCCGCCTCCTGCAGAAGGGCCAGCGCCTTATGGTCGCCCAATCCGGCCGCGGCCGGGATGGCATCCATCGCCA
Source organism: Candidatus Zixiibacteriota bacterium (assembly GCA_012797915.1). Classification (GTDB taxonomy): domain Bacteria; phylum Zixibacteria; class MSB-5A5; order GN15; family JAAZOE01; genus JAAZOE01. Next base: position 2,797 of record JAAZOE010000473.1, read on the forward strand.
GAATCGAACGACCCAGCTCGAACCGGTCGCCCACCTCGCGAATAATTTCGATTCCTTTCAGGGCATGCCGGCGGGCATCGCCGTTTTCTCCGCGGGCCAGAAAGACGGCCGCGATGACCCGATGCGACAGGGCGATTTCGGTCTTCTCACCGAGCCGATCGGCCAAATCCAGAGCCTTCTGGGCCACCCGCATCGCCTCGTCCTGATACCCCAGCTCCAATTCCACCTCCGCCAGCCGCCGCCAGCTTTGACTCATCAGCGTGGAATCGGGAGCCAGTCCGGCCGCCAGAGATACCGCCCGTTCCAGATGCGACCGGGCGGCGACGAAATCCTGCTTTTCGAACGCCAGTTCCCCCTGGTATTCGCTACAGATGATTTCCTCGCGTCGGCGGCCGTGTTCGACCGCCAGCCGACGGGCGGCATCGATGGCCGCCTCGGCCTGCGTAAAGCGCCGACGGCGTAGATAGAGGTATCCCAGCGACAAATGATCCGACACCAAACCGGGGATGAACCGTTCGGCGGTGCTGATCTCCAGCGACCGCCGCAGGCATTCCTCGGCCTTGTCCATTTCCCCGGTCAGCAGATAAATGCGGCCGAGGTTGGACGTCAGGTAGGCCTTCTGGGCCGGATCGGAAGCGGCGTACTGGATCGCCTCCTGGACATACTCCGCGGCCTGGGGATAATCGGACCGGAGATAGTAGATTCTGGCCAAGGCGTTATAGGCGTCGATGATCCCCTGCCGATCCTTGATGCGGCGGTACGAGGCCAGGCCGTCGCGGGCGGCCAGTTCGGCCGCCTTGAGTTCGCCTATGGCCACATACCCTTTGTATTGCAGAAGCTGCAGTCGCCCGATGCGGTGATTCAGGCTGGTGCCTCCCAGCAATTCCAGCGCCTCCTGGCATAAAGCGACCGCCGGCCGGTATTCCAGCCGATCGATCGCCCGCTGGGCTTTCAAAAGCAGAAACAATCCTTGGTTATATCCATCGGGTCGATACCCGCTCTCCTCCAACCGGGCCAGCTGCGCCGCCGCCGACTCGGCCTTGCCTTCTCGGAAGAGCGTCTCGATCTCCAGTAGACGGCTGTCAAGCTCTAACGTATGTTGTGAGGTTGAGCTCATTCTCGTCTCAATTCAAAGTTAGTAACCCTATTTTGGCGGACTGGGAACCGTTATCCGGACACCTCCGAACAAATGCATTCTGCTGTGCGATCGGGCTTCATCAATGATCGCGCCCCCTCGGTCGTCACTGATTCGATGCACGATAATCGCCTGCCACCACAACGGAATGAAATTAAAGACCAGCCGTTCGACAACCGGCACCGGCGTTTCCGGCCCGATCGGCTCGATGGCCTCATGGACCTGCTGGCCCGTATCCGGGAGCGGCGGGGTCGCGGGATTTTCGATCCAGGGATGTTCACCCCCGGCCATGACCGTTGCGGAGCTAAGGAAAAGAACGGCGAAGGTGGCTACGACCATCAGCCCGAGTAGCCGAGATACCCTCATGGTATCCACCTCCTCTTAGGGTTCGATGCGCATCAAGCTGTCGGCGTGCCCCTGATGCAAAATCCACGACTACGCGCAGCTTATGCTCTACCGTAAGCTATAATCCAACAACCGGGTTGTCAAGCGATTTCTTCCCGGTCGCATATTCTGCGCCCCCTCCAGGTCGGCCCCGGCCAGGCCGGCCGGTGGCCCCGGTCGGCCAACCCGGACGCCCCGTCTCCGGCCCCGACAGGGCTTGACTTTATGTCCCTCCGGGCGTTATGTTTTCCCATACGAAATAACCGGCAGAAAGGTGCCTTGAGAAAACGATCACCGCGTGGGCTCCCGGCGCCCGGTTGCGGATGAAGGAAAACGATGATAAAACAGATGGTCATAGAGAAGGCCGACCGGTTCTTCCATCTTCCCCCCACCGCCGAGGATTATCTGCCCCGCCGGGAACGCAAAAAACTATTGGGACGGGAGGTGTTGGATTTGGCCCGGTTTACCTGGCCGATCCGACCGGAGTCCGAGCCCCCGACCGGCGACACCGATACCGCCGATGAGCGGGAGGTTGCCGCCCTGGCCGAAAAATCGGCCTCATGGTACGCCCGGCGCTTTGGAGTCAAAGTCCGGCCGGAGAAGGATATCTTCGTCGCCGGCAGTATCCGCCAAATCCTCAACCTGACGGCTCTCTCCTTTTTCAATCCCGGCGATATGATCCTGACGCCCGATCCGGGATGGTGGCAGTACCGGGCGGCGATAGCCCTGGCCTCGGCCGAACCGATGATGTATCACCTCAGCGAGAGAAACGGATTTCGGCCCGCCGTCAACCGGATCCCGGTCAATGCCGCCCGACTGGCCAAAGGAATACTCCTCAACTCCCCCCATAATCCGACCGGAGCGGCGCTGTCGGCCGAAAATCTCGGCGAATTGCTGCATGTCGCCGGTAAGGAAAACCTGATGATCGTTCTGGATCAGGCTTTCGAAAGCCTGACCGACAACGGACGTCCGGCCTCATTTTTCGCCCTTCCCGGCGGACGGAAAGTCGCCCTGGAGCTGTACTCCTGCGCGTATAATCAGGGTGGCTCCGCGACCGCGCCGGCCTTCGCTGTAGGCCAGCCGGCGTTTATCGGCGGCCTTCGGGACATGGCCCGGACCTTCGGACTGCGTCTGACCCGCCGCCAGGTGAACGAAGGGATGGCGGCCGAGACGACGCTCCGCGCCCGCCAGGAGGAGGTCCGGCGGCTGGTGATGCAAAACCGGGAGTTGGCCGACGGCCTCTGCCGGCGCCTGGGATTGACCCCGTCGGGCGAACGAAACGGGCCGTATTTCTGGGCCAAGCTTCCAGGCCGGAAATTGTCGCGGCATTTCTGCCGTCGGTTGTACCTCCGCTGCGGTATCCTGGCGTTACCGGGGATCTCCTTCGGAGAAGGGGGCGAGGGATATATCCGGTTGTCGCTGACCGGTCCGACGGATGACTATCACTCGGCCGCGAAGGCGGCGGCGCGGTTTTTCCTCACCTCTCGGGAGCGAGGGTAGCGGAATGGACAGGATTCGCCTTGTCAACATGACCTTCTATGGTTATCATGGCGTCTCTGCGGCAGAGAAGGAAACCGGACGCCGTTTCGAAGTCGATTGCGAGCTGGCTGTCGATCTGGCCGAGGCGGGGAAAACCGACCGCCTGACCAACACGATCGATTACGCCGCCGTGTATGACTTGATCGCCGGAATCGTCCAGAATACCTCCTTTTCGCTTCTGGAGGGATTGGCGGCGACGGTGGCGACGCGCGTGCTGGAGGAGTTTGCGGTCGTGGAGGCGACCATACGGGTCCGCAAGGTGGTGCCGCCGATCAGCGGGTACGTGGATTATATCGAGGTGGAGGTGACGCGACGACAGACGACGCCGGAGAAGCTCCTGCCGCCGCCGGACGACCATGAATGAAACAGTCTTTCTGCTGCTGGGATCCAATCTGGGGGACCGAGGCGCTTTGCTCGACGAGGCCGCCCGCCGACTGACCGGCACCCCCGGCCTGACTCTGACGGCCGCATCTTCCACCTATGCCTCTTCCCCGGCCGAATGTCCTCCGGGGTCGCCGGACTTTTTAAACCGCGTGCTCAAAATGGAATGCTCCCTCTCCCCGCTGGGACTGTTGGATATCACCCAGAAAATCGAAACCGATCTCGGTCGGACCGGCAAAGGGACCAACGCCCCCCGGCCGATCGACATCGATATTATTCTCTTCGGCGACCGGATCCTCCGCACCGAGCGGCTGGAGATTCCCCACCCGCGGATGAAACGTCGCCCGTTCGTTCTGGTGCCGCTGGCCGAGGTGGCTCCCGAGGCGGTCGATCCGGCCACCCGGCGCCCGTTCGCCGACTTCATCCCGCCGGAAAGTCTGCAAGATGTTGTCAAGTGCGAGGAGCCTGTCCATGACCGCTGACCAGCCGCACCATATCGCCATCGAAGGCGTCATCGGCGTGGGGAAAACCAGCCTGGCCAAGCGTCTGGCCGAACGGCTGGAGGCGGGACTGCTTCTGGAAGAAGCCGCCGACAATCCCTTCCTGAACGATTTTTACCGTGACCGCAAACGGTTCGCCCTGCCGACCCAGATTTTCTTTCTCCTGGCGCGGTATCAACAACAGCAGCGGCTGGTCGAACGCGATCTCTTCGTGCGCCAGATTATCTCCGACTACATGTTCGAAAAAGACGTCCTGTTCGCCTCGGTGAATCTGGCCGAGCGGGAACTGGCGTTGTACCATAAGATGGCCGAGGTCCTCAAACGGGATGTGGCCAACCCCGATCTGGTGCTGTATTTGCAGGCCTCCACCCCGGTCCTGATGGGACGAATACGCAAACGGAGCCGGCCGATCGAGAAGGGGATCGACAACGACTACATCGATGCCCTCAACGAAGCGTACAACTCCTTCTTCTTTCATTACAACGAAGCCCCGCTTCTGGTCATCAACACCGACAAGATCGATTTCGTCTCCCGGCCGGAACATCTCGATGACCTCGTCGAACAGATCAAGAAACCCCACTCCGGCACGGTCTATTACTCCCCGGCCGGTGATTTGGGAACCGGCGCTTTGTAGGATTCGGATATGTCGACGATCAACGAACGAAAGAAAACCACTGTCCGGACCTTCCTCCGCAAGAAGCAGAAGGCGGAGAAGCTGGCCATTCTGACGGCGTATGACTATTACACCGCCCGGATACTCGACGCCAGCGGCCTGGATGGGATCATGGTCGGCGATTCGCTCAACATGGTCGTCTATGGCCATCAAACGACCTTGTCGGCCGAGATGGACAAGATGCTCTTCCACACCCGGGCGGTGGCCGATGCCGTCCGGCTGGCGCTGGTGATCGCCGACATGCCGTTTCTGTCGTATCAACCGTCGGTGGAGACGGCCATCCTCAATGCCGGGCGGTTCCTGAAAGAAGCTGGGGCCGAGGCGGTCAAGCTGGAAGGCGGCATTGAAATCGTCCCGACCGTCAAACGGCTGATCGAACTGGGGATTCCGGTGATGGGGCATATCGGAATGACCCCGCAGTCGATTCATCGGCTGGGCGGCCCGCGGGTGCAGGGACGGGAGGAAGCGCGGTACAATTACTTCCTCGAGTCGGCCGAGGCGCTCGACGAAGCCGGTTGTTTTTCCTGCGTCCTGGAACTGATGACCGCCCCGCTGGCCAAAGAAATCACCGAGCGGGTGGCGATGGCCACCATCGGGATCGGTTCCGGCCGGTACTGCGACGGACAGGTGCTGGTGATCAACGACATCATCGGATTGTACCAAGAAATGCAGCCTCGCTTCGTCCGCCGCTATGCCAACGTGGCCGCCGAAATCGAGAAGGCCGCCCGCGGTTTTGCCGAGGACGTCCGCTCCGGCGGTTACCCCAGCGACGAGGAATCGTTTCTGGAATGAGCACATTGACCGTCACCAATTCGATTATCGCCCAGCAGGAACTGTCCCGCCGCCTGGCCCGCAGAGGCAAGACTATCGCCATCGTCCCGACAATGGGGGCGCTTCATGAAGGGCATCTGTCGCTGATCCGATATGGATTGAAGAAAGCCGATGTCGTCGTCACTACGATTTTTGTCAATCCGACGCAGTTCGCCCCTCAGGAAGATCTGAATCGCTACCCCCGCGACCCACAGGGGGACTTGAAGAAGATCAAGCAGGCCGGCGGACAGGTTGTGTTCATGCCTTCTCCCAAAGAAATGTACCCGGAGGCGTTCGAGACGTACGTATCGGTCGAGAATCTGACCCGGACGCTCGAAGGGGCCGCCCGTCCAACTCATTTTCGCGGCGTCACCACCATCGTCGCCAAGCTGTTCAACATGGTCCGGCCGGATATCGCCCTGTTCGGGATGAAGGATTACCAGCAGGCGATGGTGCTCAAGCGAATGACGACCGATCTGAACTGGCCGATCGAGTTTGTCATCCGGCCGACCATCCGCGAAAAAGATGGTCTGGCCTTGTCATCGCGGAATCGTTTCCTCTCCCCCGACCTTCGCCGCCAAGCTCCGGCGTTGTATCGGTCGCTGAAAGCCGCGCGGCAGATGGTCCGCGATGGGCAAACCGATGCCTCGGCTGTCGAGGCGGAGATGCGCCGGATTATCGGGCAGGGTGCTCCTGTTGCCGTGATTGACTATATCGCCTTCACCGAGATGGAATCGTTGAAACCGGTGACTGTCATCGGCAAGGACACCGTCGCCTCCCTCGCCGCCCGGTTCGGAACGGTCCGCCTGATCGACAATCTCAAAATCGCATAGTGACGTCAAGACCCACCATGAATGGTGGGGCACCCGGCGTCGGATTTCATTGGATCGGTATATCCTCCTTATGTTTGCCCGGAAATGGGTTCGATTTGTCATTTTTTGGGTTTCGCAACATTGGCCCTTTCTTTTCCCTCACCCCCGGCCCCTCTCCCAGAGGGCGAGGGGAGCAGGGACCACCGTCCGCCGTGGCGGAGCGGGGCACCCAGGGGCAGATGTGGATCCGCTATCGGCGGACCGCCCACAAAACCAGCACCAGGTGTCGGATTTCGTTGGATCGGCATATCCTCCTTGGGTTTGCCGGGAAATGGGTTCGATTGGTTATTTTTGAGTTTCGCACGATGGTCCTCTTCTCTTCCCTCACGCCGGCCCGTCCCTCAACACTGTTCCGTCGGGTCTTGCCGACGCGGAGCGGTCCGCCACGGCGGATGACCCGACGGATGGTCAATGGTTACGCGCAGGTCATCCGCCACGGGCGGACCTTTGGCGGATCAAGACCCGCCCGAACCCACAAAGCAGATCTACGGCCTCTGGATACCTACCGCAAACGAACCCAATCGAACCCGGTTTTTGGCTTTGTTGGGCCGGAGGGCGAGGCGGCGTGAACGGTTTGTCCGTCAACCGGATGCGCTGATTTTGCCGCGTTGGAAACGGGTTCGTTTGCCCAAAAATAGGGGGCCCGTACTATTTGCTGCCCACCTCTCCTCTGATCGCCCGTGCCCGCGATACAATGAAGCATATGTATAGAGCGGAGATTCCGCAATCACATTATGGCCGGGTATGAGAAGATGTGATGTTGGTGCGTGGGCGGGGGGATGTAGTCAGGGGCGCGCCCCTTGGGCAGATTATTCATCTACGACTTTTGCTATTGATGCGGCATTTAAAAGTTGTATATTGTATTTGGTACCAATAACGAGGAATGTGAAAGAACCATAAAATCGGTCCCGGTAAGACGCGAGCAATTGATAATTTCCTGCGGCAAGCGATGTGTCGTTGGGATGGGGAGGCAAATGCAACAATTTAGAACAAATATCACACGCCTGAGAAAACTAATTGAGGATAAGCTACCTGAAGGCAGTGATGTATATGGATACCAGGGAGTATCTAAATCCACACTCATTGCGGCCCTCGATGCGGCGTACTTCCTGTCAAACGAAATTATTCCCGAAGCTGAAACGCGATTCGAGGTGGTTAGCCTAAAGCGTTGCGGGAGTAAGCTATACAGGAGCCTCAAAGCCTTCCTCGAAAATGAGGCCACAGAATCGGATAAGAAAGAAGGATTCGATGATTTTCTTACGGGTTTAAGCGCTCTCGTTGAAAAGACAAAAATCACTTACTTTATCGTTGCGAAACAGGGCATACGGGATGATGAAGAATTAGCAAAAATACGAGCAGAAATCGATGATCTAACTGATATGAAAGAAACACTTTCCGAACGCGAGGAAAGTATCACCGCCATTCTGGAAACGGTAGAATCCGCGTCCAGTGTTATAGCAAAACACCATAAAGAGGCTGAAGAGAAAGTCGAAGAAATACGAGAGTGCCATCAAGCCGCGCTAAAGCAAGGCGGCGAAATCGAGGATACGCATGACGCGATTGACGGATGGGATAAAGAAATAAAAACATACCGCATTGATTTTCAGAGCATGAGCAATCAGATATCTGATCTTACGTCGAAAGCAAACCAAAATAATGAAAAGTTGGCAGAATATGCCAATATGAGTGACGTGTTCATTCAGGGCCTAAAAAAAACAAGCGACGAACATGGGCAACTACTTGAGGAAATTCGACAAACGCTAGAAGGGGCTAATCGCGTCGGGATGGCAGCCTCTTTTAAAACTTGAACCGCCCCGGTTTTTCCGGAGAGTGGTTTAGTTGAGTCATCCGGCCGCGAGGGCCGGGGTTTCCAATCCAAGATAATACTTTTCTTCCCGTTCCGCAGGCGGAATGTTGCCGATCGGTTCGAGGAGCCGGCGATGA
>JAAZOE010000474.1 GCA_012797915.1 Candidatus Zixiibacteriota bacterium
GAGCTTCCAGCTCCGCTTGGCGTCTTCCAAACCGACAAAAATTCGCTTGCCGGAAACGATACTTTCATTCATCTTGCGCATGAGGCTACCTCCTGTTTTGCGGCGACCATCGGCCGACCGCGTGTGAAACAAACCCAAAGGTAGCCTCTTTTTATTACTCCCTTCCACTTTGACTTCTCTAACATAGAATCTAGAATCCCCGCCTCCGGCGGGGCATGGCGGGTGGGTCCATAAGGTTCTCCCTTCATTCCTCGAATCTCCCCGCCGTCAATACTACCATCATCACATCTTCATACACCCGGACAGAATGTGATTGCGTAACCCCCGCTCTCTCTCTATGCTTATTCATATCGCGGGCCGGATCGACAGGAAGAGTCGCGTAGATCGGGTTCCGAATGAATTCCCGCCTCCGGCGGGAACTGAATGAGAAACCCGAAATTCTTCTGGAAAAGAGGACAGCAAGAGAAGGCAATAATACTATGGGGCCCCCTGTTTTTAGGCAAACGAACCCATTTTGGACACCGACAGATCACCGTATCCGGTTGAGGTACAAAATGATGGCGCCGCTTTGCTGTCCGACCCTGCCAAGCTAAAAATCGGGTTCATTTTGGGTTCGTATATGGGCGGTCCACTGCGGGCGAGAAACCCGACAAGAGAATCGATTATTCCTGAGGAGTGGCCCCGTCAACCGGCTTGGACGACAGCACGAAATCGATATCCCCCACCGAGCCGCCGGCCTCGACCGCCTGCATCTCGAACTCGATCTCGCCCGGCTCACTGACCAGCCCATAGGCCGACAACTGCTCCCGCTTGACATAGGCGCGATAATGGCCCGGAACCAGCCCCAGATAATAGAACTCACCGTTGCTGAATGTGGTGATCTCGGTGACCGTCTCGCTGGCCGTATTGACCACCTCGATCTTGATTCCCCCCAGCCCGGATTCGCTGGCCAGGGTTTTACGGATGACCTGGCCGCCGATTTCGCCGGCGGTGACGATCGGGACCTGAATGGCCGTCACCACGTTGGGATTGAAAGCGATGGCGTATCCTTCATGGGCCGGTTTCAGCAGGGGGTTGTCGAGGCTGTAGGGATCAATTTGCACCGTGTATTCATCGTACGGCCGCAGACGGTCATAATAAACGGTTCGGCCCTGGCCGACCATTTGCCCGCCGGAGCCGCGAATCTTGGCTTTCAAACCGCGGATATATTCTTCGCCCGTATCATAGACGCCGTTGAAGTTGGCATCCTTGAACGGCTGCAGGACGGCCGTTCCGAAACCGACCCCGTTGCGGTAATCGCAACGGAAATCGTTCGCTTCCTGATCGTACCGGATCGAGCCGCGCTGGGTTTCGCTGACCCCCACCTCACCGCCCGAGGTGACCACCCGCGAATTGAAACTGGCAAACGGACTGATCAGGTTGAACGAAACCATGATCATATCGGCTTTGGACATCTCGTTCCGTTCGTAGGACAAGGTCATCTGGCCGGTGCGAAAGATTCGTTTGGTGATATAGAGGCCGTATTTCAGCCATTGCCGGGCCTGATGATCGTAGTCGACCCGGACCTGCGGCCGCAGCCAGCGGAGCATCCCGGCCGACACCAATAACTGGCTGGTCAGGCCGCGCTCATAGGAATCCGGCTTGTACGATCCCAGGTAATTAAGATGGAATCCGCTGAGAGAGGTGCTGAGACCATAGTTGGCGTTGACCGTCGTCTTGTGCGGGGTCTTGTCGATCCCGACATAGGCCCGCAGCCCCAGCATCCGCCGCCCGATCGACAACGGCGACGAGGCCGAGAGGGTGATGTTTTGTAGCAGCGTATCCGGCCGATCCATCAAACGATTGGAATAGTACCGGGTCATCTGGGCGCTGAAATTGAGCCGCGACGGCTGGCTGAAATTGAGTGCCCCACTAAGGGCATGGTTGGGGGCATAGTAGCTGTTGAGCGTCAGGTTCTGCATCGCCTGGACGGTGATTTCTCCGACTATCACCGGCTCCTCGTTCTCCTTCGCCTGCAAGGGAATGTCGCTGCTCAACCCGGCGGTCACTTTTCGCGTCAGGCCGTAATACACGTGCGCTTGGGCGTACGGTTTCTGTTCATCGTAACTGTCGGTCCGTCCGGCGGCCACGGTGTATTCCATTTCCCCCTTGGGCACCAGCGTGTAGGGGATGCGGACATGGGTGTTCTCGGTCCGAATCTCGCCGTTGGGACCGTACATCTTCAGGGTCACCAGCGAGGCGCCGTACAGGATATCCAGGTTGAAATGATACCGGCCGTTTTCGTCGGTCTGGGTGAAATCGACCAGCCGGTTGTCGAGGTACAGTTCCACCTCCCAGCCGCGGCCGATGTTGTCGGACAACTCGATCGTCTGGAAATAGGTGCGATGCACCTGCGGCTTATTGGTGACCAGAGCGCCCTCCAGACTGCGCGAGATGGCTCCGCCGGCAAAAACATTGCCGACTTCAGCCTGGGTCAGGTATTTGTTGTCATTGAAAAAGTAATGCCATTTGTAGTTCAACTGCCGGGTGTCGACGCCGGTCTTGGTGTCGCCGCCGCCGGAAACATTGAAATCGCCCCCCAAAAGCATCCCGCCGGTGCTGAGATTGAAATACTGGATACGCCCGGATCCGACCGGGTTGAGCGAAATCATCCAGTCGGCCACCCCCCCTTTGGCGTAGGCCCGCCGGAAGGGAAGCTTTTCCACGTCGCGCAGAGCCGCCTCGGCCGCCTTCAACTTGTCGTGGGCCTGCTTCCGCTGGAGCTTCTGATAGGCCGGGAACTCCTTGTTGAGCGGCAACAACACCCGCATCCGCGAAAAATCGAACTCCATCGGCAGTGCGAAAATCTTGTGGAACAGGTCCACCCGCAGAAACAGGTCATGCGTCCCCAGCAGGTATTCATTGGCCGCCAGCGGGAATTTCTGCTTGCCGACAACGGCCTGCCCGGCGGCCAGGTCGATTTCGAACCGGTTGTCCTTGCTGTAGGTGAAACCGCTGAAACTCCGGCGGCTGAGATCGGAGGTAACGTTGAAGTCCAGCAGACGAAACAGCTCCGTCAGCGGCAGGTAAATCGTTTGGCCGTCGTATTGGACGAATACGTCGGCCGACATGAGACGGGGGATTTCGACGCTGACAACGATTTCCTCGGAGGCGTTCTGGGCGGCGACGGCCGACGCCAACAGTAATAGGAATACGACCAGGCTCCATCGACGAACCGGGCCGTCGTTGCTCCGCTGTTGTGTCCGTGACCGTTCCATGGTCATGTTGCTCCCCGCCCGTCCGGCCGTCGGCGATTAGGGGACCGCCAGGGTGCGGTTGATGACGTTGCCGAAGATCATATCCTCGTCGGCGATGTCGTGCCGCCCCTCAGTGGTTATCAGCACCTCCACCTGGTAGGGCGGTTTGGGCTTCTCGCCCCGCAGCGGCAGATTGAACCGCCGTTTCATGTCCCGGTAGACCGCCAGGTCAACGTTCTTGTGGCTGATCTCCTTCTTGTCCGCATCCAGCAGACGGCAGGAGAGAACCCCCACATAGGAAACATTCCCCCGGTTGGCCATATTCAGGATGACCTCGACCAGCGAGTCGCGCACCGACGCGGAGGCATCGACCAATTCCAGCTTGGCGGTCAGTTCACCGGTGCGGTATTTGAGCATGATCGCCGTCTGCATGATCATGTTCAGGTTGGTCGTGATCTGATTATTTTCGCCGGTCGGAGACAGGGCCACAGTCCCTTCGCGGGAACGGACGACGATCCGGGCCCAGTATTCGCCGGTCTGCAGGCTTTCCGGCGGCGTGGCCACCAGCCGCACCACCTGGGAACCGTTCGGCGGCAGGAGAATCTTGCGCGGAAAGGCTTTTATCCATGCCATGGCCGAACGGGTGTCGGTGACGTTGGAGTCCTGCATGGTGATGCGGACGTCGCCGAGGCTGTCCGATTCCGGCAGGCCGAAACCGAAATAGATGTCCACCTCGCGCGGCTTGTTGGTCGGATTCTGAATCGTCATCCGGCCGGTCCGTTCCTTGTCGGACAGAATAATCACGGTGGGCGCGACAAGGACCCCGGCGGCGAGGTCCATCGTCAGGAGAAGGAGAAGGCCGAGCGCAAACAAAACGCCCCGGAGCCTTCCGTGCAGCGCGCATCCGGGGAAAGAAGAGAAGCTTTTCATCGTTGCCGTCCTATGTCCACTGTCGTTGCCGATCTGCCTCTGCGGGGCCGTAATCCATAACGGTCCCGCAGAGGAGGTGAGCCGCGGCGGTCTCGCGACCGCCGCTGATATTTCAATACTATGATCCGTTATAGGCCACGGTCAAGATAATGTCGCCCGAATAGGCCCCGGCCGTCTGATCGACGGTGGGAACGACCCGGCCGCCCAGAAAGATGTTGGCGGCGCCGGCGTCACTCAGATTGGCCCCGCTGGGAAGGTTGTGCGGATCCTGATCCGCATATCCGTCCCCGGCGACAAAGGCCGTCGGATCCCCGCCGCCGGTGGTGTCGACATTGGCATCGGTAATGCCAAACGCGATGACCATCCGGTCGGAGCCGTCGGCTAACTCGATGTAATCCGGCAGCTGCATATACATGGAGACGCCGGCATTGGCCGCCCCGGCGATCGTGAAGATCCCCGCGGCCGCGTCCGTCTTGGCGATCGACTTGGGCACGCCCTGAAGGACATTCCCGAACGCCAATGGCGCCGTCGCCGTCACCGACAACGCGGTCAATACCGTCGCTGTCGCCGAGCCGTTGGCCACGTCTTGCGCCATGACCATCGACGGACCGACCAGAAGCGCCAGTATCGCAGCCGCCAGCGATGTCAGCTTCGGCATGGTACCGAAAAATTTGCTCATATCCTTCTCCTTCAGTTACCACCGGCTCCGTTTCGGGCCCCGGTGTCCAGCATTATTACTGTCGTCTCTCGTTGTCTTGTTCAGGCCGATCAGGTCCCGTTGTACGAAACCGTCAGCACGATATCCCCGCTGTAGGCGCCCGCCTTCTGATCCACCGTCGGGATCACCTTGCCCCCCAGATAAATGTTGGCCGTGCCGAGGTTGCTGAGATTGGCCGTCGACGGCAGGCTGTACGGATTCACGTTCAGATATCCGTCGCCGCCGACCATCCCGGTCGGGTCGCCGCCGCCGGTCGTATCGACCGAGGCGTCGGTGGTGCTGAAAGCAATGACCATCCGATCGGAGCCGTCGGCCAGCGTCAGGTAGTCCGGCAGTTCCAGATACAGGGAAATCCCGGCGTTGGCCGTGCCGCTCATGGTGAAAATCCCCGCGACGGCATCGGTGTTGGCCACCGATTTCGGTATCCCCTGGAACACATCGCCGAACGCCAGAGCCTGGGTGGCGGTCACTGACAGGGCGGCCAAGACTGTGGCCGTCGCCGA
>JAAZOE010000475.1 GCA_012797915.1 Candidatus Zixiibacteriota bacterium
ACGCCGCCGATCATGATGCCGTCGTCCAGGCGGCGCCCCGGGGGGAGCATCTGCCACAGGGTTTGCAGACCGTAGAATAAACCGGGAAGGCCATGCGCCTCGATCCAGACGCCGGTTTCTTTAACCGACAACCGGTAGGTTTCATTGGACGCCTCTTTCCCCCGGCGGACGACCGCGAGGTGGACGCCGAGGGGCGAGCCTATCCCGCCTTCGGCATCGACAGTCGGCAGTCCGACGCCGAACAGCGGCGCCCATAGGTCATTGATGGTGTCCACCGTCTGGCGCATCTCCGGCGTATCGCCGTGGAGAATCAACGGCGTCGCGCGATCCAGGCGGAACATTCCGCCGGTTTCGCGGCAGGAGACGGGGTTCGGTATCAAGCCCAGGGTAGGCGGCATACTCGGCCTCATTTCCATCCCAGCAGTTGGGCCGAAACCCGCCAGTAACCATAATTGCCATTGGCGTCTTTGGGGCGGATATTTTCAATGACAAAGCGCAGGGTATGTTTGCCGGGGGTGAGATGATCGGTCAGGTCCAGTTCCAAGGGCGCCACGATATCGCCCGGACACCACCCGCTCCGGCTGTAATCGCACGACCAGGAACCATCCGTCCAGCGACGGCAATAGGGATTGATGGGGCGGAACTGACGGCAGTCGTCGCGCCAGGGGCGGTACCGATGAACGACGATATTGTCCACGCGGATGACGTTGTCTTTTTGGACGAATTCGTCGGCATCAGCACCATCGGTGCAGTGTCCGCTGACATAGTAGTGCAGCAAGACGCGGTGTACGCCGGTCGGGATATCGACCGGGATCTCGATCCCCTTGTCCCCGATGCCGTCACGCGTGACCGATTCACTGTACATGACCGGCATAACCCAATCGGGATTGACGGCCTGCGTATCGGGGGCGATGGTCAGCGAGAAATCCATCTTCCAGGCCGGGCTGACCCATGTATCGACGAAGCCCTTGAATACACATCGACCGCGCAGCAGGGGAGCCAGAGGAGAAAGATCGACGTCGTATTCGGTGCGCCCGCCATAGGCGGTGATGAACTTGACGAGTTCGACATCCGGGCCGCCGGGGATTTCAAGGCGGACGTTCCCGGCGCGGTCCCAGCGGTCGTAGACCTCCAATTCGTCCTTGGGTATGGGGGCCAGCACGACATGGGCGGTGATGCGCACCGGCGGGGTGAACGGCGGAAGCTCCACCGTCCGGGTGATGACGCGTCCGCCCTCGCGGCAGACAACCCGGTCGGTGTCGTATTTGGCGGAATCATCGGGACTGAAGTGGATGATGTTTTCCTTGAAGATGGAAATACTCGCCGGAAGCGATCCGGTCGTCGTTTGCGCATGTCCGGGAGAAAGGCAGAGCAGACAACCCAGCAGCATCGAACCGGCAATCACGGAGCGATGTATCCGCATCTTCATATGATCCTCCAGCCGGCACGCCGCTCAGGGCCGGCCGATGAGTTTGTAGGTCCGAATTTCGAACGGTTTCATCCGGATGTCAAGCGGCAACGGGTGCCGCGGGCCCTCGCGCCATTCCAGCAGATCGGTTTCGACCAAGTGGGCCTTCGGCCAGTCGGTTTCCAATCGGGCGGCCGAATGGCAGCCGAAGGATTCCACCAGGCGAAGCACGAGGCAGGGTTCTTTTTCGGCCTTCTTGACGGCCTCCAACGACACGCCGTCGCCGGTCAGGCGGATCGGAAAACGGCGTTGCCCGGAGGCAACACCATCCAGCACCATCAAGCCCTGATTCAGCTGCGCGGCCTGGGCGATGACATCGGAACGCACCAGGTCGCCGGTATGCGGCAGGAAACTGTATGTGAAGCGATGGTCTCCCTGGTCGGCCTCCGCGTCGGGGTAGTTCGGTGATCGGAGCAGATTGAGGTCGAGCGTATTACCGATGACCTTGTAACCGTATTTGCCGTCGTTGAGCAGGGCGGCGCCGAATTCATGGCCCGATAAATCGGCGTAGCGGTGGCCGACGACCTCGAACCGGGCGATATCCCACAGCGTGTTGCGATGGGTCGGCCGTTTGACGTATCCGTACTGAATATCGAACGCGGCCTGGTCGGTCAGAACATCCACCGGGAACGCGACCCGCAACATGCGATGCTTTTCGCGCCAGGCGACGGTGGTGTCGAAATCGAGGCGCTTGCCTTTGCTGCCGAGATGAACATCCTGCACAATCTCCGAGCGCCCAATGGTGAAGGAGAATCGTATGCCCTGGCGGACCGGTCCGCGGGGAAGAGGGGCCACGGCCGTGACGCGGGCGGTCTCCATGGGGACCGATTCATAAAAGAGGTCGACGTCCCAGGCATCCCAGTCGTTGGGGCGATCCTCATACAGAGTCAGGATGTTACCCATCAGGCC
>JAAZOE010000476.1 GCA_012797915.1 Candidatus Zixiibacteriota bacterium
AAGGGCGGGACAAGGCCTGAAATCGGACCGGGTCGGCTTTGTCGATGCGCACGAATCGCCGCCGTTGCAGGCGGTGGACGGTGCCGAGATCGAGCAGCCACATCTGGTCTTCGGCTTTGGGTTCCGTTTCCCGGATGCGGGCGCCGAAGGAATAGGCGGAATCGGCGCGGGTGAAGACGGCATCGACCAGCCGATTGTCGGCCAAAAGCGACCGGCCGCGTTCATAGACCGGTCGGCTGATGACCAGACGATCGGGCAGAATGTCCGCCACCCGGCAGCTGTAATAGGTCTCCGCGCCCGGGTCGCCGGCCACCAGGGTCAGCCGTTCCCAGACTTGGATGGACTGAATCGCAGGTATGGTCTGAATCGATCCCATAAGGTCATTTCGCCTCGGCGAGGTTCCGCTTGCCCTGGGCCAACGCCAGTTCCAGAATCTTGCGCGCCAGCGCCGTGCGGGTGCGGTCGCCCCGGATTTCGTTGATGTATTCCTGGCCCATCTTGACCGTGGTGTTGAAATACTGCCGGGCGGTATCATGATCGCCGGTCTGCCGTGACAACTCGGCGATCAAATAGGCCGCCTGCAAAGTCTGGTTGCCGTGAGAGATTTCCTTGCCGGTCTCGAAGGCGTTTTTGTAATACTTGGCCGCAAACCGGCGGGCTTCGAATTCGTCGCGCGGGACGCCGTTCCAAATCGTCATCAGGCGGGCCAGGAACGACTGAAAATCGGGATACTAATGGAAGCCGTTACCGGCGGCGTCCTCCGCTCCGGCGGTCCCGGCCGCGCGGGCATCGGCGGCCAGGCTTCGGAATTCGGAAATCAGTTGGTCGCCGGACCGGGAATACTCTTTGGCCCGCGACAGAATTTCGTTGAACCGATCGGCCAAGGGAGTTTCAACCGCGTCGGGCGACGGCTCCGGTCGGAAGCACAGATCACCGGCGGCGGCCAGATATTCGATATTCCGTCGCCAGCCGGCCAGCCAGATCTCGAGATCGGTGACCGTCTTCTCGTAATCATCTCTGCCGGACGAAGACTCATTTCCTGAAGAGACCCCCTGTCCGATCTGCAGCTGCCGGAACATCCAGGCGATGCGCAGATAGAAACGGCCGAGATCGAGATCGGAGGGATGATCATTGAGGAGTTCATCATAGGCGGCCAAAAGCAGTTTCAGAACGGCCGTTTCGTGGGGGTAGCGTTCGTTGTCCAGAGCCGCCCCCACCATTTTTATGAATGACCCCGGAGCCTCCAGGTCGCGCAGGTGTCTCTCTTTGATGACCTTGAGCCGATAGGCCCGGAAATGGTTGTCCTTGCTCCATTCCTTGAACTTGGCGTTGAATTCCCTGGTATACTGACACTGCGTACAGGTGGCGGCGAAAAACAACAGAGGATGATATTTCTGATATCGGGGGTTGCGCCATTTGATGAACGAGGGACTGAAATCCGTCTCCCGTTCCCCTTCGGTATACGCCCCAACCCGGATCGTTTCGTATTCGTTGACTGTGCCGCAGACCGGACATTCAACGCGGGTTAAAAACAAGGGGGATTCCAACATGATCCTTGATTCCTTTCACCCTCAGGGATTCGGCGCTTACGCCTTTC
>JAAZOE010000477.1 GCA_012797915.1 Candidatus Zixiibacteriota bacterium
CATGCGCCCTCCTTCCCGGCCGTCAGGTCATACCCATCGGTTCCGGTTATCATCACATCCGAGAATTGACCGGGTTCCCAGTTCGTTCCCCCGAGAATCACCGCCTGATCGATTTCCGGGGCGTCGAACCGCGACCGGGCCAGGGCCGCACCCCGCCGGTGGTCGATGGCCTCGACGAGAACCTCCATGCGCCGGCCGACCGCCGCCTCATTGGCGGCAAAGGCGATTTCCTGCTGAAGCATCATCAACCGATCCAATCGCTGCTGCTTGACGTCCTCGGCAACCGCGCCGGCCAACCCGACCGCCGGCGTGCCCTCCTCGGCCGAATAGGCGAACACCCCCATCCGTTCGAATCGATGACGGGCCACGAACCGATACAAAGCCTCGAAATCCTCCTCGGTCTCGCCGGGAAACCCGACGATGAATCCGGTCCGGACGGCAGCCGCGCGGGAACGACTGCGAATATATTCCAGGATCTCCTCGATCGTCCCGGCGCTGACGGCCCGATTCATCAACCGCAAAATCCTTTCCCGGCAATGCTGAAGCGGCACGTCAAAGTAGGAACAGATGACCGGGTTGTCAACCATATAGTCGATCAACTCACGGGTCAGGCGGGCGGGGTGAAGATACATGACCCGCAGCCAAAACGACCCGGGCAGGGCGGTCAATCGCTCCAGCAACGGGAGAAGCCTTTCGTTTCCGTAGCGATCCCGGCCATATGCGGTCGCCTCCTGCGAAACCAGAATCAGTTCCCGTTTCCCCATATCCAACAAATAGCGGGCTTCGTCCTCGATCGCCTCGATGGTCCGGCTGCGGTATGGACCGCGGATATCCGGGATGGCACAGTAGCTGCAACGGTTGTCGCACCCGTCGGCGATTTTCAGATAGGCAAACACCTCGTCGGGGTATGGTTGCCGGTGAAAGCCGTACTCCGGGTAGACGGCCGGAATCGCCCGGCGGGCGACGATCGGCCCGGTGGCCGGGCCAAAGACATCCGGAATGGCGGAAAAATCGTTGAGCCCAAAGATCCCGTCGATCTCCGGCATCTCTTTCTTCATGGCGTCGGCGTACCGTTGGGAGAGGCAGCCGGTCACGACCAATTTTCGGTTGCCGCCGGCGGTTTTCAATTTGGCCAATTCACAGATGGCCGCGATTGACTCCTCTTTGGCCGGCTGGATGAAACCGCAGGTGTTGATGATGAGCAGGTCGGCCGTTTTCGGATCATCCACCCGGACCATGCCGCGCGAGGTCAAAAAGCCGGCGATGGTTTCGGCGTCGGCGTCGTTTTTCGGACAACCCAGCCGATGGAGGTAGAACCGCCTCATGGCATCCGAATCACGTCCACACCCGGCGGGGCATGAAATTCGAAGAGGGAGTCGGGCAGGCGGTCCCGGCCGGTGAAATCGGTCAGAGTGACTTCCACCAGCGACCCGTTATCGTCCCGATACGTAAGTTTTTCCGGCAGGCGGCTGCGGTCCGATATCTGCAGGGTGAACCGGGCCGGAACCGTCAGGGTATCGATGGCCCCCATATCGAGCTCGATCTTGCCGTCCTTGGCGCGCTGGGCGCGGCAACGGTAAACTGCCTCCGGATCATACAGCAGCGTCAAGGGGTCCCATCGGTCGAGCGTTTCGATGGAATCGACCAGCACCTGACGATTCTCAACCGAATAGCTCCAGAGAAACAAGCCGTTGGAGACGACCAGATGGCCGGGTGTGGTCAGACGGAATCTGCCTTCCGTTCCGGTCCAGGCCTTTCCGGCGACCGTATCGACCGTTTCGAAAACATCCGAGCGGATTAATTGCCGGAAACTCAGGGTGATATAGAGGTGTTCATGGAGTCGTTGCCGCAACTCACGGCTGGCCGGGCAGGGTTCCTCAGCCGGCAGGCCGGAGAAAAAGAGCAGACAGAAGCCCGCCAATATCCAAACACGAGATGGCATACTCATTATACCGGAAAACCGGCCTTATGGTTTGGCGGTTTTTCCGCTTTTGATATTGTCCAAAAACGACTTATCGACCAAAACGTCGCGGGCCTTGGATTCGTTGTATTCGCCGATTACCTTCATTTCTTCCAGCTCGTCGATCAGGCGAGCCGCCCGTTGGTAACCGACCCCCAGTTTCCTTTGCAGCAGGGAAACCGAAGCCTGCCCCTGGCGGATAACGGTCTCGATCGCCTCCAGAAGCACCGGATCGCTGAACTGCCGCATTTGTTCCCGTTCATCGGAGGCCGCCGCCACCTCTTCCTGTTTGGCCTGGCTGTACGGTTGTTGCCGAATAAAGCTGACGATTCGCTCGGTTTCCTCCGACGAGATGTAGGCTCCGTGCAAGCGGAGCGGTTCGGGGAGTCCGGCCTCCAGAAACAGCATGTCCCCTTTGCCCAGGAGCTTTTCGGCACCATTGCCATCGAGGATGGTCCGGGAGTCGATTTTGGTGGCCACTTGGAAGGCGATCCGTGAGGGGAAGTTGGCCTTGATCAGGCCGGTGATGACATCGACCGACGGACGTTGCGTGGCCAGAATCAGATGAATGCCGACGGCGCGGGCCATTTGCGCCAGGCGGGTAATCAGCAATTCGACCCGGCTGGAGGAGGCGGACATCATCAGATCGGCCAGCTCATCGATGATGATGACGATGTACGGCAGCTTTTCCGGCTGCTTCTTCTGTTTGGCGTTGTAATCGACGATGCTCCGAACCGAGGCCGAAGCCAGGGTGCGATACCGCTCCTCCATCTCGATGACCGCATCCGACAAGACCCGCTCGGCCTGCTTGGCGTTCGTCACGACTTTTTCCCGCAGATAGGGGATATCCTTGTAGACCGACAACTCCAGCATCTTGGGGTCGACGAAGATGAACTGCAGGTCCTCCGGTCTCAGGGAATAAATCAACGACGTAATAACGACATTGATACAGACGGATTTTCCGGAACCGGTCGTCCCGGCGATCAGCAGATGAGGCATACCGGCCAGGTCGGCGACAAACGGCTTTCCGGCGATATCCTTCCCCAGGATAATCGGCAGATGATGCCGGCTGCGCCCGAAATCATCGGACAGGACCAGCTCCTTGAGATTGACCATCTGCGGCTGGCGATTGGGAATTTCGATGCCGATGGCGGCCTTGCCCGGAATGGGGGCCACGATCCGGATGCTCTTGGCCCGCAGATTCAGGGCGAGGTCCTCGGAGAGATTGGCGATCTGGTTGACCTTCACCCCGGCAGCCGGTTTGATTTCGAAACGGGTGATGATCGGGCCGGGGAACATCTCGATATTGCCGCTGAGACCGACCCCGAACGTCTCCAGCGTTTCCCGCAAGGTCCGGGCCGTCTCGGCCAATTCCTTTTCATCGAACCCGGGGGTCGTATCTGCCGGGTCGTTCAACAGGTCCGGCCCCGGCATAACCATGGTCCCGCTGTCGGAGCCGACCTTGCCGTCAACAGCACTTCGTTCCTTGAGACCCAGGGTGCCTTTGCGGCGGTCGGCCACGCCCCCGCTGTCGGCCCGGAGAGCCGCCTGACTCAGGACGATCCTGTCCTCGGGAATGTGAGGCGTCCCCACTCCGGCGCCGTCATCCGATTCATCGCCCAGACCATCTTCCTCTTCAGCCTCAAGGGCCGCCTCTCCCCGCTCTCGTTTCCCCTTGCGGCCGGCAATCGTCCCTCGCCGGTGATGATTCCGCTGCAGGGAATTGACGGCCATGGTCCGGAGGGCGGCCAGGGCGTTGCGGAAACGGTGGGAGATGGTGGCATAGAAAAAGAGGGTGCAGGCGATGGCCGCCAGCAGGAAGATATACGCGCCGGGGGCTCCGATAATCTGCAACATGAGACTGACAATCCCCCGCCCGATCAAGCCGGCGGCCTCCGGGATGACCGGGTCGGCGGAAGCCGGGGTTTTTCCGATGGCGACGGCGACAATCAGAAAGACTTCGAAGGCGACCAGCCAAAGCATGACGGCATGTTTCAAAAGCCGCCGGGCGTATTGAAGGCCGCTCAGCCAGATCCCGAAGACCGCCAGGAGGGGAAACAGGAAATAGGCCGGCCAACCCAGGAAAAGGAAGATGACATAGGCCAGAAACGCCCCCATCAGCCCCCCGGGATTGTCATACCGCAGGGTAAAGGGATTCCGATAGGCGGCGTCATCGGAGGTGATGCGGACGTCATCGGCCGGAGAATGGCCGATCAGGCTGAGGCCGTACATGAGGGCAAAGGCGATCAGCAGGATCCCCAGCAGTTGGACTTTATGTTCGTATTTCATTTCACGCCACCAGTTATGATAAACTACCGCCGGTGCGGCGGCGGGGTCAACAAAAAAGCAGGACCGGTCGCGCGGTTGTTTTGGTCGGAATTCCGATTCTTCCGCCGAGGGGATGTCGTTTTCAGCGATGGCGCGGCGAGTTCTGTCGGTGCGGCCCGATACCAGCCGTCAGCGGTTCAGCAGGGCCCCGCGGAGACCCGATTCCGATTTCTCCACCTTGATATCGGGTACGGCGATAACGTTGATTTTGAAATAATACCCCTTGCGCGACCCTTCCGGAATCCAGTAGAAGTGCGCTTCCCAGCAATGCAGGCGCCGGTACAAGTCGATCACCTTTTCGGTCGTTTGGTGACCGACGATATCATAATTTTGATTATACTTGATTTTCCAGTTGGCGGTCAGGTCCATGTTAAAGGTCAGTTGGACCCAGTGCGTGCGGGAAACAACCCCGGTCAGGTGTCCGGATTCGCTGTACCGGTGGGAGACGCTGCAGTTCCAGGAGGTGGCTCCCGAAGACGGGGTCGATACGGGGGTCCCCTCACCCGGCAAGGTGGGGATCAGAAGCGTATCTTCGGCCAGGGTGGAACCCAGTCCCTGCCGGACGTAGTCGTCGGCCACCGATCCCCGCAATTGAAATGAGGAGGAAATCGAGAATGACTTCAGCCGCGGTTTCCAAAAGCGGACCGTATTGGCCTCGTCATACAGATCGTGCTGAATGCTGCCATTGAGGCTGACCTTGGCCAGCGAGGTCGAAAAGCTTGTATTCAGGTCCGACAACTTTCGGCCGGTGGACACAAAATTGTAGTCGACCCCGCTGCTGACCCGCAGCAAGTCCAGCTTGTTTTCCTTGTCTCCCGCCTTGACCTTGGCCTGAATCAGGTGCGTCAGATCGAAGGACATGGCCATCCGCTGGGCGCCGCCGCCGCCAAGGCCGGTGTAGGTCTTCACGGTATCGTTCTTGGTTACGGCCGGAGCCCAGGTAAATCCAATGGTCGGTGACACGACATGCCGCAGTGATTGGAGGCCGAACAGCCCCACCGGGAAGGTTCCATAGAGGTTGGTATTGCTTCCCAGGCCGCCGGTGATGCTGCCGCGGCGGTAGTATCCGTCCGGGACGCCGGCTTTGGCCGCCAGATTGGTCGGCAGGATTCGGTACCAGGTCTCGGTGAATCCGACATTGAAACTGAGATTGATGTATTTGGCCGCCTTTTGCGAGGCGGTCACTGACAGCGAGTGGTCGATATACCCATATTTCTTCCGGTTGCGGGTGCCGTCGGTTTGCCTGGCGCTGAAAAGAGACAGGGCGAAGTTGTTGCGATAGCCGAGATAGAATTCGTTGTACCACTTCTTGACCGTGGCGCCGTCCACCTCCCGTCCGCTCCCGAACGGCTGAAACGAGGGGAGGGTCAGGCTTCCCGAAGGGAGCTGGCTGGTTCGGGAATCGGTGTCGAGATTGTTGGTGTTATTGAACGACAGCGACAAAGAGGCCTTGCCGAACTGCTTGTTGAAATTGGCCTTGGAGGTCAGCGAGCGGTTGCGCCGTTCATCGGGATTGGTGGAGTAATCGGTATAGTAACTGCTGGAGGCAAAATTGGCGTAGGCGCTGAATCCGATGGCATACGGCAACGTCTGCCGGTGGCTTCCCGACAAGGCCCATTGCTTTTTCCGAGATTCGCCCGCTGCTCTTTCCGTCCGTTCCCGGGCGTAGCTTCCCTGGACCTGCCCGCTGTAGGCATAGCGCCGATTGTAGCGAAAAACCCCATTAAGCGTCGTGCCGATGTTCTCGTAGAAATCCAGCGAACCCTGAAGATCCCAGTATTCCGAGGCGGCCCAATAGTACCCGATGTTTCCGATATACCGATTGCCCCGTTCGAAATTTCCCAGACGGAGCGGCAGAATCCCGGAATGCCGGCCCCGTTTCAATGGAAAGACATAATACGGCACGGTGATGACTGGAACCGATTCGACGTACAGCGTCACCGGCCGGGCGATGGCCTTGTCGTCGTGCATCAGCTTCATCTTCTTGGAGCTGAAATGGAAATGCGGTTCCGGCAGATCGCAGGAGGACAACGTTCCGTCTTCCACGTAGAAGACCTTGTCTTGTTCCTTATAGAGGTCCTTGCCGGTGTAATAGGCCTGTTCGTACTCGGTGGTGGCGTTTTCGATCAGCCCCTTCTTGGTCTCCACATTATAGACCAGTTGCGAACCGAATATCTCTTCGTTGGCGTCTTTCAGAGCCAGGGGGGAAAGTCGGGTCGAATCGCCCACGGTATCGACCTGCGCCTTGGCCAGAACCACCCGTTTGGGGATGTCGTAATCGATTTGATTGGCATCCAGGGTAACCGTCTTCTGGCGAACGACCGAATTGCCGGTCATGCGAATGATCCGTTCGGCCACAAAAAATTCCAAATAATCACCGCGGTAATGAATCGAGTCCTGATACGGCCAGTTCAAAAGCCCCAGGGTATCCCCCGGGGCCGAGGCGGTATCCGCCCCCGCCGGTCCGGAAAAGTGATCCCAGAGGGGTACTGTATTGGTTAGGGAATCGGTTTCCGATTGGATGGCCGCCAGGGAATCGGCGGCCAACGTATCCGCCGCGGTCGTATCCGGCCCGTCTGCCTTGGTGATATAAATCCCTTCGGCTCCCCCCTTCACTTCGATTTTGGTGGTCTTTTGATTCTGAGTATAAATGAAGATGGAATCTCCGGAGACGAAGTTCTTTCCCGCCCCGGTGGTATCATCGGGAGGCGGGAAATAATCGGAACTGGCCGATCCCAAAGCGGCGATTTTGCGGACCTCATCATCCTTAAAGTAAAACGTTATTTTTTTACCGGACAGCCTTGATTTTCCTGATAGTTGCGATTCCTCCTTGTCTCCCTTTTCAACAAACAGGGCGGTGGCGCTGTCGACAACATCAATCCGCTCCACATGGCCGTGGGCGAACCGAATGTCCATTGTCTTTCCCTGGATGTCCGATTCTCCCTGTACCGCCCGGGGCGAACCGCTGAGAGCCAGATTATTTTCCTTTAACAGGAACTCGGCGCTGTCGCAGGAGGCCCGGGTATCCTTTTGGTCGATCGTTACCCTCCGCTTGGCGATTCCCACCTTGCTCTCGGTCAGGAAAATCAAGGTGTCCCCCGCAATCGTGACCAGGTTGGCCTGGTCCGGATAATTGAGAAACAGAATCGGCTGGCGAGTGAGAACGATTTCCCGGCGGCGGCGGTCGAACCGGGCCCGTTGGGATTCGGTGCGGAGCGAATCCCGGTCGTGCACAAACACGACGTTATCCTCCGCCAGCAAAAGCGAATCCCGGTTATTGTAATGGAGACGCGACGCCTTGAGGTGCTGGATCGAATCGTCGACGGTGGCGCGGCCGAACAGTTCCAGCAGATCCAAGTGACGGTACCAGATGGTTGTGTCGGCGGTAATAAACGTGGAATCCACGCGAAAACGGGTGTTGCCGTAGCAATACCAAATCTCGGTACTGTCGGTTCGCTGGACATTCACGCTGTCGAAATTCTCGATGACCAGCGATCGCCCGGTCTGCGCGGCGGTTTCACCGGCGCCGATAACCGCAAGAATCAAGGTCAGACCGACTATGATTGCCCGGTGAACCATCACCTATTAATCAAACACCCTCTCCGGATGAGCAAGCAAAACTTTGATATCTTCCGGGGAGAAGCCGCCTCCCTGGGCCAGCTGGGGGGTCCCCCCGCCCCGTCCTCCATATTGAGCCGCGGCCTTCTTCACCAGGTCGACGGCCGAATACGGCAGGTTATTGCCCACCGCCATCAGCAGTTTGTCATCGGCCCCGGCGATCACGATCGCCGGCCGCCGTTTCACGATGGCCAGGGCGGTGTCCTTGGCATCCTTAAAGTCATCGCCCGAAAAGTCCAGGGCGATCACCGGGACATCCTTATATATGAGCGCCTGACTCAACCAGCCATCGATTCGTGACGGGAGAAGTTCCTTCTTCAACTCTCCGATCCGCCGCCGAAGACGCCCGTTATCCTCCAGCAACGCCGCCACGCCGGCCGCCGCCTCCCGGCCGTGGCGGGTGAGCAGGCCGGCGACCGCTTCAATCTGCTCATACCGCCACCTGTAATCATCGAGGGCCATGAGCCCGGTAAGAAAGTGAAAACGGATGTGGCCCCGGAGTTTGTCATGGCCGGTAATCTTGATAAGTCCGACCGAGCCGGTCGCTGTGCAGTGGGTCCCGCCGCAGGCCGACCAGTCGTAGTCGGCGATTTGAATGATGCGGTACTCCCCTTCCTGACGGTCCGGTATCTTCCGCAAGGGATACTTCGACAATTCGGCGTGCGGTATAAAATGGACCGTCACCGGACGATTCTCAAAAATGATTTCGTTGGCCCGCTTTTCGGCCCGACGGACACAGTCCTGGTCCACCGATTCCCGGTCCAGCTCCACCGTGCAGTCCTCCTCGCCCAGCCGCGAGCTGACGGTGGCCGCCCCGCAGATTTCGATAAACGCCCGGGAGAGGATATGCTGGCCGGTATGTTTCTGCATATTGTCGCGGCGCCGTTCGGCGTCGACCCGACCCTCCACCTGATCGCCGACCGCAAACGGCGGCGTGCCGCTGCCGATGTGGATCAC
>JAAZOE010000478.1 GCA_012797915.1 Candidatus Zixiibacteriota bacterium
AATCGTTCCAATCGTGCGCGGGGAACCGTCGATGGTCTTGCCGTAGGCCTGCCCCTCGAACAACGTGGCATAAAACAGGTCGCGGCAGACCTCCACCGGCGAACCGGAATTGCGTCCCAGAAGTCCCATGAGCGATCCCCGCACCTCCTCGATCGCCGCCTGGTCGAACGCCGGGTGGCGAATCATATCGGCGAACAGCGCCAGCCCCGGCTCGGTGAATTCGTCGATCGTTTCGAACTTCATGAACGAATACTGCCGGGTCGTGTACATGTCGTCGTACGGTATCCAGGGATTATCATTGAGCGTCACTTGGGCGCCGATCTCCGCCAGTTTCTGATCCAGTTCGGCGGCGTCGAGCGACGCGGTTCCCTTTTTAATCATCCGGTTGACAAAATCGGTGATGCCGGTCTTGCCGGGCGGCTCGGAGGCCGTTCTGTTTTTGCCGATGACGTTGAGGGCGAACACCCGGCTGTCGGGGTTGGCTTTGACCACGACGGTCAGGCCGTTGGGCAGCACCTGACGGCGATAGGTGGTGTACCCGGCGTCCTTCTTGTCCTTGCCGGATTCCTTTTTCGGCGCGAATACCGCCGCGATATATTTCAGACTATCCAACCAACGGTCGGAGGCCCGTACCATCATGGTCGGGTTGACCATGCCGATGGCGTCCTGGTACGACTCCATGAAATCCCATCCGGTGGTGACCATGAGCGGGGCTATCGTGAAGCCGTAGTAGTGCAGTTTCTCCTCCATGAAGATCTCATCGACCTTCTTGGTGGTCTTGATTCCCTCCAGCACCTCCGACGAAGGTTCATACCTGGCGAAATCGGCCAGGACGGTATCCACGCCGGCGATGATCCGGTCGGCGTTGGCGGCGTCGGCGGTCACTACTTGGATTACCAATCGGGAAAACTCCGCGGCCGTCTCGAGCCTGGCCGAATACGATTGATACAGCGGCTTCCCCTTGTCGTCCACCAGGACGGTTCTGAACGGCGAATTCTCATCGGAGCCGAGATAGTCCGCCAGCAGGTCGAAGCAGAAGTAATCCGGGTCGGAAAAATGCGGGGCATCGACGGCAAAGGAGATGTAGGTCAGCTTGGTGTTGCCGGTTTTATGATACACTTTCCGTTCAGTCGGCGGAAAATAGTTGACCAGCGGAGGGGAGGGCAAATTGACCGGGGGAATGACGCCGTAGATTGTCTTGTACATTTCAATCATCTCGGCGGTCTCGAAATCGCCGATCACCAGCCCGATCATGTTGTCGGGGGCATAGAACTGCTCCCAGTAATCGATGATTTTTTCGCGGGGGATCGAGGCGATGATATTCTTGTACCCGGCAACCGGTCGTTCATAGGCGGTTCCGGCCATGGCGACGGAATTGAAGAACTCATCGGCCAGATTGGCCTCGTCGTCATTGTCCTTCTGGATTTCCTCGATGACGACTTTCCGTTCCTTGGCTACCTCGGCTTCGGGAAAAATCGAGCCGAACAGCTGGTCCGCCTGGACCTCGATGCCGTACTGGATGAACTCTTTCGGCATGAGCACCAGGTATCCGGTTAAGTCCTTGCGGGTAAAGGCGTTGATATATCCGCCCCGGCTTTTTATCCCCTCGGAAATCTCTTCCCGGCTCCGAGTTTGGGTGCCGTCGAACAGCAGGTGTTCCAACAAATGGGTCACGCCGTTATTGAAGCGGGTTTCGTATTTGGCCCCGGCCCGGACGAACACAATCGAAGTGATCA
>JAAZOE010000479.1 GCA_012797915.1 Candidatus Zixiibacteriota bacterium
CTTGTGCCCGGTCCCCGCTTTTGGTTGACAGCCGTTGCTCGAGGGTGATATATTCTTTCCCGGACGGCCGCGAGTTGTGATTTCGCCCCGATTACTTCCGTCACCGTTCGGGCGTACCGGCGAAGACGATGAAAAAAACCTACTACCTGCACAGCTACGGTTGCCAGATGAACCTGGCCGATTCCGGGGTCCTTGCGGCCGCGATGGAGGGAGCCGGATATGTGCCGGTGGCTGATCCCGGCCAGGCGGGTATCATCATCCTCAATACCTGTTCGGTGCGCGAGAAGGCCGAGGAACGGGCTCTGGGTCGGCTGCGCGAGCTGGCCCATCTGAAACGAACCAACGGAGCCGCCCTCTGCGCGATCGGTTGCATGGCCCAGCGGCTCGGCTCGCGCCTGCTCGAACAGATCCCCGAACTCGATATTATTTTGGGTACGGAGCGGTTGTTTCTTCTGCCGGAACTTTTGGCTGAAAAAAACGGCGCCCCGGTCGTCGATATCGCCGCCGGCGACAACCCGGCCTGGGCCGAATACCCCCCCGCGCCGGATAATCCCTTCAGCGGGCATGTCATCATCACCCGCGGCTGCAACAATTATTGCGCCTACTGCATTGTCCCCTACCTTCGCGGTCCGGAACGGCACCGGTCGCCGGAGGCCGTCCTTCGGGACGTCGCGCACCTGGCCGCCCACGGCGTATCCGAGGTCACCCTGGTCGGGCAAAACGTCAATTCCTACTGCTCCGACGGCCTCGATTTCGCCGGATTGCTGCGCCGGGTGGCCGCCGAAACCGCGGTCAAACGGATTCGTTTCATCACTTCGCATCCCAAGGATATCTCCGACGGACTTATTCGGCTGTTCGCCGAGGAGCCGAAGGTGATGGGCCACGTCCATCTGCCCCTGCAAAGCGGGTCCGACCGCATCCTGGGGCTCATGTCCCGGGGGTATACGCTCGAGCATTATCGGCGGCGGGTGGATCGTCTGCGGCAGGCGCGGCCCGATATCGCCGTGACCACCGACCTGATCGTCGGCTTCCCGACGGAAACCGACCGAGAATACGCCGCCACGCTGGAGGCGGTGCGGCAGATCGCCTTCGATGCCGCCTTCATGTTCCGGTATTCGGTACGCGAAGGGACCTGGGCGGCGCAGAACCTGCCGGATGATGTTCCGGAAGCGACCAAGCTCGAACGACTGGCCGGCCTGATCGCTCTGCAGAAGCAAATGTCGTACGACGTCAATCAGAAGGAAGTCGGCCGGGTCAGACAGGTGTTGATTGATGGCGTCAGCCGCCGTGACCGGACCGTTTGGAAGGGGAAAACGGAAGGGAACAAGACGATATTGGTATCGGGAGGCGCCGACCTGCTGGGTCGGATCGTTCCGGTCCGGGTTGCCCGGGCCGACAGCTGGACGCTGTATGGAGAATTGAAGGTATGAGTCTGGAACTGGCCGGGGCCATTCTTTGCTTCGTGATGACCGTCGCGGCGCTGCTGTTCGGCCTGGCCAAGTCATCGCGGCTGGAGCCGGAGAGTTTCCCCAACCGCGGCCGCTTCTTCGCCGGCCTGGGATGCTGGGTGGCCGCCGCCATCCTTTTCGTCTTCATGAGCTTCCCCGGATACCCGCTCTGGTTCGTGCCCGGCGTCTATCCGCTCATGACCATCATCTTGGGGGTCCTGATCTTGGTTGGGTTGTTTCTAATCCTGACCACCGTCGTGGCCTTCCCCCTGCACCTCAATCACGTCCGGCGCGAAACCGACGGCCGCGCGGATCTGGTCACTCTTCTCGATACGATTCATCATATTACCGCGCAACCGTACCCGTTGACCGAGATGGCGACCCTGTCGCTTCGGGAGCTGGCCGGCTTCCTGGAGCTTCAGAAAACGGCTCTCTTCCTCATCAACCCGACGCGGCGGGAAATGTACCTGGCCGCCCAGATCGGAATGGATAGAACCGATCTGAGCCGGCTCGAACGGTTTCCTCTCGGGCAGGATATGATTTCCCGGACAACAGTCGAACAGGC
>JAAZOE010000480.1 GCA_012797915.1 Candidatus Zixiibacteriota bacterium
ATCCTCAAGGAAGCCGGCCTGCCCGACGGCGTGGTCAACATGGTCACCGCCCGCGGCGCCGATGTCGGCGACCTGATCATGAAAAGCCCGCACCTGGCCGGGATTCATTTCACCGGCTCGACCGGGGTCTTCCATAACATGTGGAAGACGGTCGGTGAAAACATCGCCTCCTACAAGAGCTACCCCCGCATCGTCGGCGAAACCGGCGGCAAGGATTTCGTCTTCGTGCACAATTCCGCCGCGCCCATCGAAGTCGCCACGGCCCTTACCAGAGGCGCCTTCGAATTCCAGGGGCAGAAATGCTCCGCCGCCTCGCGGGCCTATATCCCGGCCTCGCTCTGGGGCGACATCAGGAGCCTCCTGCTGAAGCAACTCGGCGAACTGAAGATGGGAACGCCCGAGGATTTCACCAACTTCATCAATGCCGTCATCGACCGCAGCGCCTACAAAGACATCACCGGGTATATTGATTATGCCAAGCAGTGCAAGGGGTGCGAAATCATCGCCGGCGGAACGTACGATGATTCGAAAGGGTTTTTCATCGCCCCGACCGTGGTGGTGACGACCGATCCGCACTGCAAACTGATCGAAGAGGAAATCTTCGGCCCGGTGCTGACCATCTTCGTCTATCAGGACGCCGATTTCGAGAAAACCCTGCACCTCTGCAACAACACCTCGCCGTATGCTCTGACCGGATCGATTTTCGCCCGCGACCGGGAAATCACCGCGTTGGCCTCGAAGATTCTGCGCAACGCCGCCGGCAACTTCTACATCAACGACAAACCGACCGGCGCGGTGGTGGGACAGCAGCCGTTCGGCGGGGCGCGAGCCTCCGGCACCAACGACAAGGCCGGATCGCTTTTGAATATGATCCGCTGGACCTCGCCGCGGACGATCAAGGAGACGCTGGTGCCGCCGACGGATTACAAATATCCGTTCCTGCAGGCGGACTAGGCGCATCGTCAATATTCTTCCTTTTTGAGGGCGGCGGATGGTTTGAGGTTGTCCCATAAGATGCGGCGATGTGCCCCTGGAGATTGCCTTCCCGGAAATCGCACATATCATCACATTGTAAGCCATTGAAAGACTGCAGGGTCATTGCCGCCGCCGCAGAAGCGCCGTCGGCTAAGGACCCTGCAGAACGGCCAAAACCGGCTTGTGGGACAGCCTCGTTTCATCCGCCGCTTTTTATTGTCGGTTTTTCCCCAGATGACAGGCGGACCTTCGCCGCCTTCGCCGAGAATCGGCTTGCGGCGGCATTGAACAAACCCTATACTTGTCCCAGGGGTAATTAATTCCGGTCGGGGCGAATCAATCATCTCGGTCCCGGCTTTTGATGATCTCGGCAGGTGGCAATGGAGGACACTCCTTCCCTCTAAGGTTTGGAATCCTTTGTTTTTGTTACCGGCGGGTCCCGGAAACCGGGCGTCGGGGTGTCGGTGTGATGGTTGGCGATCATACCGAAAACGAGGTTAACATGCATCGGGTGACAAAAAGACTCTTGATGGCGGCGGGCATGGTTTGTCTGGCGTTCGTACTGGCGGGATTTGCAAACGCCGAAATCAAAAACCTCCGGGTTCCGCCGGAAGGCACCAAACAGATGATCGCCCTGCAGGGCGGCACGACCCTGATGGGGCGGATCACCAAGGTCGGGGAAACCGAGGTCACGGTTCAGACCGATCTGGGAGAGATGACCGTCGCCATTGCCAAGATCAAGGAGATCACGGAGGTCTCGGCGTCGTCGGTGAAGGGAGGGGAATACTGGTTCCGCAATCCCAACCGGACCCGTCTGCTGGTCGGGCCGACCGCCCGCACCCTGGAGACGGGCAAGGGGTACTTCTATGACCTGTGGATCTTTTTCCCCGGCCTGTCTTTCGGCATCACCGACAACATCATGATCTCCGGGGGCGCCTCGTTGATCCCGGGGATCGACGATCAGATGTTTTATCTCATGCCCAAAATCGGTTTCAAGGCGGGCAAGAATCTGGACCTGGCCGGCACCCTGGCCGCCTTCCGCCTCTGGCATAGTACGTTTTACCTGGGCATGGGCAACCTGACCTATGGCACCGATGACCTCAGCGTATCCGCGGGGCTGGGGCTGGCGTTCACCGACGAAGCGATCGCCGATCAGCCGGCCGCCATGCTGGGGGGTGAGTACCGGTTCACCCGTCTGACCGCTTTCGTGGTCGAAAGCTGGTTCCTTCCGGGGGATGCCGATGAGGGAGCAATCGCCTTCGGCGGCATGCGTCTGTTCGGAGAGCAGATAGCCATCGATTTCGGCTTCGGATTGTCCTATGACAGCAACAGCGAGGAAGTCGACTACTACGGCGATCCGGAGGAATCGGAAACGCAGGTGATACCGTATGTCGATTTTGTCTGGAATTTTTAGGATGAGATGCTTCGCTTCACGCAGCATGACAACCGGAGATGAGCGCAGGAGGTTGAGGAGATGACATCGGTGGCAAGAAACGGCTTCCTTGGGGTCGGTATGATCATCCTGATGCTTCTTCCGGTAACGGCATATGGGGAGTCGCCGCGGGAGGAGAAGTTCCAGTTTCTCAGCGAGCAATCCGGCCTGTCGCTGCATAAAGAAATGTTCATGCTGCCGTATACCTACTCCAAAGAATACGACGGCGCGCAGACCGAGGCGGTCTTCCAGATCAGCGCCAAGCATCGCGTTTTCGGCACCCCGTTCTATTTCGGCTATACCCAGATATCGTTCTGGCAATCGTACGACCACAAGAATTCCGCCCCCTTCCGGGAGACCGATTACAATCCGGAGTTCTTTTACCGTTCGAACCGGTTCGATTTTCTCTCCGGGCGGGTTGGCGCCGATATCGGGTTCGAGCACGAGTCGAACGGGCAACGGGTGGGGCTGTCGCGGAGCTGGAACCTGCTGTATGCCTCCCCCTACTGGTATCGCGGCGATTTGTTTATTCATCTCAAGCTGCGTTATCGTATCCCGGAGGAAGACAAGACCGATCCGATGGACCCGGTCGGCGATGACAACCCCGACATCACCGACTACCTCGGGTACAGCGACCTGAACCTGTATTATCGCTTCCCCTGGAATCACACGGTGCATCTGATGGTGCGCGGCAACCTGAGCACCGGCCGGGGGGGCATGGTGGTCAATTATAGTTGGCCGCTGCCCAAGGCGAGGTACAGTTATTTTTGTCTGCGGTTTTCGCACGGGTACGGCGAAAGCCTGGTGGATTACAATCGGAAGTTAACCCGCATCGGTTTCGGCATCATGTTCGGCCGGTGACGGCCGCGCGAAATTTCGTTGTCTGCGCATACCCTCCTTGGGCTTGCCCGAAAATGGGTTCGATTTGTTATTTTTTGATGGGGACCCGATGCTCCGGTCCTGAATGATGGGGCAGGCCAATCCACCCTCAAGCCAAAAGCTTGAGGGTGCCACCCGGAGACGGGCGCACGGGTAGAG
>JAAZOE010000481.1 GCA_012797915.1 Candidatus Zixiibacteriota bacterium
CACCGGGTTCCGCCGCGGCCGATGAGATCCCGATGACGACCATCAGCACCGTCAGAAACATCGTCTCACAATGAAAACGGATACGCATGCTGACCTCCTGCGGACGATAAAACGGCGGCGAAAACCCGCCCCGCTTGACCCCTTGTTGTTATGAAGAAAACGCGGTCATCGGTGATATGTCAACCTGATTTTCCATCGGGCGCGGAAAGAAACATGCGCCCTCGGCCGCTTAGAAACGAAGCCCGAGATTGAGATACAGCCGGTATGGTTTGGCGGCGGCCTTGCCGTAGCCGAATTCGAACGGTCCCAGAGGAGTGTCGAACGACAACACCATGCCCCAACCGGTGCGGAAATCCTTCATCTTGATGTCTTCATAATCGTCGAACACCTTGCCCCAGTCGAACAGTCCGGACAGATAGGTCCGGTCGACCACTCTCAGCCGGAGTTGCAGGTTGGTGGCGAAGAATTTATCGCCCGAAGCCTGTTCGGTGCGATAGCCGCAAAAACTGTACAGACCACCGATATAATATTTCTCCACGTCTGGCAGGTCGGCGGTGGACAGGCCGAACGCCGCCCGTGGATGGAGGTTGACCCCGGACAGGATCGGCCAGTAAGTCTCCAGCGAACCGGAAATCTTGGTGTATTCGGTCAGATTGCCGCCCAGCCAGGGGCCGGAAAATTCCACCCCCAAATCCTGACGATGGCCCGATTCCGGAAACGGATACTTGTCAAGCGATTCGGTCGAAGACCGGATGGCGAAGGTGGACAGGACCGAGTATTTCTTCGTTGCCGGAATGGTCAACTCCGCGGTGATATCCTCGATCCGGTATTCGCCGTAGACCGTGCCGAAACGGGCGATCTGCTGGCCCAGGGCGATGGACCAGCCGAGGCGGTTTTCGACGCGGAACCCGTTCGGGGCGCCGTCCGCCTGAAACAACCGTCGCCGCAAGCGGTTGTAATAGACTCCGGTGCGGGCGGTTAGGAGCGTGTTGGGGAGGCGGTCGGCTTTCAGCGAGAGGAGAAACTTGTTCCGCCGCGACGAAAGATGCGCGCGGGAGAGGACTTCAAAACCCGATCCGAGGACGTTGTCGTCGAGCAGTTCGGCGAACGTCTCCGCCTGATATTCATCGTCCCAATGTCCGCCCAGCCGCAACTGCGTGAATTTCCGTTCCTTCACGTTGATAGTCAGATGGGCTCCGGCCTCGGTCGGCTGGATATCCAGGCTGACCCGGTCGAAAAACCCCGTGCCGTAGATGTTGGCCAGGCCGCGGTCCGACTTGCGGGTGTCGAACGGTTCTCCCGGACGGAGCGGATAATTGGCCTTGATGATCCAGGCGCGGGTGCGGTCGTTGCCGGCGATATCGACATATTTCAACCGTCCCTCGTCGATGGTGATGATCACCTCCCCGTCATCATGGCGGTACTCGACCGCCTGCAGGTGAGCCAGATCGTATCCGCTCTGATGGTACAGGGCGATGATCGAATCGGCCGCTGCCTTGACCTTGACCAGCGACAGCGGAGAGGGGGCGGGGGCCGGAAGAAGCCGGACCAAAAGCGATTCCGGGACGATGGTGTTGCCGGCAAAGTGATAATGGATGCTATCGCCCCGGCGGTTGGGTTGTCCGTCGAGCCGCAGGATCAGCCCCCGGTCTCCGGGAATCAGGACGGCCGTCAGGCGATGGAAGATCATCCGGGTGTCGGCATAGCGCAGCGCCGGCCGAATGGCGGCGTGGTCCAGCGTATCGCCGGGATGAAACGGAAAGGCGCGTTTGATCTCCAGAAGTTCCGGCGAATCGCCGGCCAATTCGATTCCCTGAAGGGCGATTCGATTGGCCGGGTCGCGTCCGGCCACCAACTGCCGCAGTTTTTCCACCGCCGTTTTTCCGGCCTGGTACCCCAGGGCGATCAGCGAATCATGCCTGCTGAAATCGAACGAAACGATCGATTCCAGGGCCGGGGTGACGATGATATCGGCCTGGGCCAACTGCCGGTCGAGGGCATCCTGGGTCATAATAGAGGTGACCTGATTGGCGATGTCGACCGGGTCGCCGAGTTTGTCGACGGGCAATAAAGGCGAAACGGTGTTGACGGCGACAACCAGTTCGGCCCCCATCTCCCGGCAGACATCCACCGGCAGGGGATCCATCATGCCGCCATCCATCAGCAGGCGGCCGTCGATTTCAACGCCGGTGAGAGCCAGCGGGAAGGCGATGGAGGCGCGGATGGCGTCGGCCAGGCTCCCCCGGCTCAAGGCGATAACCTCCCCGGTGCCGACATCCGTCGTCACCGCCCGAAACGGGATGGGCAGGCGGTCGAAATCGCCGCCGCAGCGGTAATTGGCGGTGATGGTCAGATCGGTCAAGAGGCTGGTCAACCGTTGGCCGACCGACAATCCCTGCGGCCAGGTGGGCCGGAAGCCGTCGAAGCGCAGCGACAACAGATGTCGTTCCCGCTCGGAACGCTGGGTCGGCAGCAGCGCCTGCCGCGACGGGGTGTTGGAAAAGAGCGTGTCGAAATTGATGCGACCGACGAGCGCTTCCAGGTCGGCGGCGCTGTATCCGGCGGCATAGAGGCCGCCGATGATGCTGCCCATCGAGGTGCCGGCGATGCAACTGATCTCGACGCCCGCCTCTTCAAACGCCTTCAATAAACCGATATGAGCCATCCCCCGGGCCCCGCCGCCGGACAAAGC
>JAAZOE010000482.1 GCA_012797915.1 Candidatus Zixiibacteriota bacterium
CGCCCCGCATCACGCCCGGAGACAAGCCGCTGGGGGAGCTGGTGGCCCACGAATACGGGCATATCATCCTGGAGAGCGCGGTCCGATACCAAGATGTGCCCCGCTGGCTGAACGAGGGGCTGGCGATGTATCTGTCGGCCGAATGGAGTTGGGATGACAACCTCTCCATGGCCCGGGCGGTCATCGGCGGCGGGGCGATCCCGTTGAACGATATCGAGTATCTGAACCGATTCAACGCCGCCAAGGCCCAGGTGGCTTATTCGGAATCGTTTCTGGCTTTCAAATATTTTCTGGACACCTACGGAGCGTCGAGTCTGCGGATCCTGCTTGCCGAAATCGCCTCGGGACGGCCGATTGATGCGGCCATGACGGCCGCCATCGGGGCCGATACCGACGCCTTCGAACGGGAGTTTTCGCGCTTCCTGCAGGGGAGGTATAATATCGTGAGTTTCCTGTTTGACAGCAATCTGTTCTGGATTCTCCTGGCGATGGTGGTCATCGTCGGCTTTATCTTCGTCCGTCTTCGCCGTCGCCGCCGGATCGAGCAACTGGATGACTACGAAGCCCTGCATTCGACCGATTTCGACTATGGAGAAACCGAGAAGCCCGATGAAGATAAACCATGGGATTGAGTACGGCGCCGCGCGGCTGGCGGCGCTGATCTTCCAGCTGCTGCCGCATCGCTTCGCGGTCCGCTGCGGCGGCCGAGCCGGTCGGGCGGCGGGCCTGGTCCTGGCCGGACGGCGCGCCGTGGTCCGCACCAATCTGGAAATCGCCTTCGGCGACCAATACGATCGGGCCGGGCGCGAGGAACTGACCGACCGGGTTTTCGACAACCTCGGCCGGACAATTGCCGAAATCGCCCGGTTTCCGCGGTTATCGAAAGACCAGATTCTATCGCTGGTGACGGCCGATGGGATGGACAGTCTCCGGGAGGTACAGGAACACGGGCGGGGGGCGATTCTGGCGGGAAGCCACTACGGCAACTGGGAATTGATGGGGGCATATATCAACGCCCTGGGGTATCCGGTTGACTTCATGGTGCGCGGCCAGCACAACCCGTATTTCGACCGGTATCTGACGCGGCTCCGGGCCGGCGGTGGCGTGAAGGTCATCCATTCCGAGCGGGGGATGAAGGAGGTCATTCGGGCGCTGAAAGACAACCGCCAGGTGGCCATGATCGCCGACCAGCATGGGGGAGGCGGAGGCGTGCTTACAACCTTCTTCGGGCGGACGGTGTCGGTGCCTCGCGCGCCGGCGGCGCTGGCGGTGAAATTCCGGACGCCGATCCTGACCGGATTTATGGTTCGTAACGCCGATGATACGCATCACCTGCGGGTCGATCCGCCCCTGTATCCCGATCCGCAGGGCGACCCGGAAGTCGAGACCGAGCGCCTGACCCGAATCTATACGGAACGGATTGAACAGGCGATTCGCCTGCGGCCGGAGCTCTGGCTCTGGACTCACCGGCGGTTCAAGCCCGTGGCCGACCAGGAACAAACCGGTAACGTGTACGTACAAAAATGATACTGGGTGAGCGCGAATGGTGATGGCGCGTTGGGTCCGCCGGAGGGCAGGCGATGTGCGGCCCGCCGCCGCGGACGGCGCCGGAAGGAATCCTGGGCGAGAGAGGTTCATGTGAAAAAATATGTGCTGGCCGGCGCGATCGTCATCGGCCTGGTGGCGGCCGGGTATGGCTTCGTCAAACTGAACGGATCGACGCATACGGTCCCGACGGCCGGGGTTGGGAGCGGGCCATTCATCATCTCCCTGGCCACCAACGGCCAACTGGATGCCAAGCGGTCGATGACCGTTTCCACCCCCCGCATCCGCGGCTCCCTGCAGATCGTCAAGATGGTTCCGGAAGGGACCATCGTCAACCAGGGGGATTTTCTCATCCAGTTCGATCCCACCCAGCAGGAGACCAACATGCGCGATGCCACGGCCGAGTTGAAGATCGCCGAGGCGAACCTGGAACGGGCCAAAGCCCAGCTGGACATGGACCTCAAGCAACTGGACCTGGATTTCAAAAAGGCCGAACGATCCTTCTACGAAAAACAATCCGAGGCCCCGATCATCCGCAAGGAAGCGGAGCTGGAGATGGATCTGGCCCGGATGAAATTCGACACGCAGAAGAAGATGCTGGAGGCGGACATCCAAAAAACACAGGTCGAGGTGGACAAGGCCAGAGATCAAAAGGACCAGGCTACCCGCGAGCTGGAAAGCATGCGGCTGACCGCGCCCATCCCGGGGCTGGTCGTGTACCTGGAAATCTGGAAAGGGAGCATGATGGACAAGGTCCAGGAGGGGGACAATCCCTGGCCGGGCCAGGGGCTGATCAACCTGCCCGACCTGTCCACGATGATCGTGAAAACGACCGTTTCGGAAGTGGACATTTCCAAGGTCAAGAAAGACCAGCGGTGCACCATCCAGCTCGATGCCATCCCCGGACCGGTCTTTTCCGGGGTGGTGACCGAGGTCGGGACGCTGGCCCGGCCCAAGGAACGGGGCTCGAAGATCAACGTCTTTGATGTTGAGATTCAGCTCGATTCGACGGATGCCCGGCTGAAGCCGGGGATGTCGGCCCGGGCGGATATCATCATCGAGGCATTCGACAGCGTGCTGTCGGTGCCGCTGGAGGCGGTGTTCGAGGTCGATGACACGACGATCGTCTATGCCAAGGGAGGGCGCAAGATTC
>JAAZOE010000483.1 GCA_012797915.1 Candidatus Zixiibacteriota bacterium
ATCAGATCGAACAGCATCGGCCGAAAGCCGGCGGACAGACCGGGGCACGGCCGGTGATCGTGCGGGAAACGAGAGAGACAAGACCATACAAGGAGACTCCATGTTTAAGAAAATGAAACTCAGCATCAAATTGATCGGCGGTTTCGTCACCGTCGCCATTATCACGGCCGTCATCGGCATCGTCGGGATGGTCAACCTCGGCAGTTTGTCCGATGCCCTGGCGCAGTTGTCGAAACAGGAACTGCCCAATTCGCAAAACCTGTTGCTCATCACGGCCCAC
Source organism: Candidatus Zixiibacteriota bacterium (assembly GCA_012797915.1). Classification (GTDB taxonomy): domain Bacteria; phylum Zixibacteria; class MSB-5A5; order GN15; family JAAZOE01; genus JAAZOE01. The sequence goes on from JAAZOE010000483.1 coordinate 281, forward strand.
GCCGCCGGGATCAAGGGATCGGTCCGGGCGCTGTTGATCCCCGGTCTCGATCAGGCCAGCGTGGAACAGCTGTACCAGGATGTCCTCGAGGATCGCGCGGCGATGAAGCGCGGCGCCGACGCCTACGAGGCCAGCCCGATGGACGCCGAGGAACAACGCGAATGGAACGCCTATAAAACCGCTCTGGCCGCCTGGCGCGAGGCCAACGAGAAGTTCATCGAGATGTCCAAGACCTACCGCGCCAACCGCACCGACGGCAACTATCAGAAACTCCAGGAGCAGGGTCTGGTGGTCGTGGAGGAAAAGCAGAAGGAAGCTCAGGCCGCCCTCGATAAGGTGGCGGCTCTGGGAATCACCAACGCCAACGCCTGCGCGCAGCAGGGTATGGATCTCGCCTCCACCGGCACCACCGTCATGGCCACGGCCGTCATCATCGGCGTCATTCTGGCGCTGTTTTTGGGCGTCTTCCTGTCGATCAGCATCACCCGGCCGGTCAACAAGATCGTCACCGGTTTGACCGATGGCGCCGAACAGGTCGGTTCAGCCTCGGAGCAGGTGGCCGCGGCCGGGCAGTCGCTGGCCCAGGGGGCGACTGAGCAGGCCTCGTCGCTGGAGGAAACCTCCTCGGCCCTCGAACAGATGGCCTCCATGACCAAGCAGAACGCCGACAACGCCAAGCAGGCGAATGCCCTGGCCGGCGCGGCCAATACCGCCGCCGACAGGGGGGCGGCGGCGATGGAAGGGATGTCCAAGGCCATCATGGAAATCAAGAAGTCATCCGACGAGACGGCCAAAATCATCAAGGTCATCGATGAGATCGCCTTCCAGACCAACCTGCTGGCCCTCAACGCGGCGGTCGAGGCGGCCCGCGCCGGCGAGGCCGGCAAGGGGTTCGCCGTGGTCGCCGAAGAGGTCCGCAACCTGGCCCAACGATCAGCCGAGGCGGCCAAGAATACCAGCGCCCTGATCGAGGGTTCGCAGAAGAACGCCGACAACGGCGTCCACGCCACCGAACAGCTCATCGCCATCCTGAACGAAGTCACCGGCAGCATCAAGAAGGTCAGCGCGCTGGTCGGCGAGGTGTCTGCGGCCACCGCCGAACAGGCCCAGGGAATCGACCAGATCAACTCCGCCGTGGCCCAGATGGATCAGGTGACCCAGCAGTCGGCCTCCAACGCCGAGGAATCCTCCGCCGCCAGCGAGGAGCTGTCGGCCCAGGCGCAGCAGATGATGCAAATCGTCTCCGATCTGAATCGTCTGGTCAGCGGCCGGGATCAGGAATTCAACATGACCCGGACGGATATGGTCTCGGTCCAGAACAGCCAGCCGGCGATCGCGCGTAAAACCGCCGGCAAGCCCAAGGCGAAAACGACCGGCCGCACCTTGACGGCCAAGCCAGCCCGCGTCGAGAAGGCGCGGCCGACGGCGGAAGATATCATTCCGCTGGAAAAGGAGGAAGTCGCCGAGTTTTAAAGACTCCGGGAAGCCCCCTTCCCGGTCGCCGTTCTCCTCCTCGGGACCGGATGCCGCCGAATGTTCCCCCCGGCATCCGGCCCCGAACCTTCGTGACTGACGCCCCGTCCGGCCCCCACCGCCGGGCGGGGTTCCTTTATTCAGGCGGTTCTCTCCGCGTCGATCATCGCCTGCAGCTGCCCGGCCGTTTCCGGCGCATACCCGGCGTAATGATTGTTGGCATACACCATCGTTTCCAGACCGTTGTCCAGAAACCGCCGGATCACGGCCGCACAGCGCAGCAACCGGTCGGTTCGATCGATGACGATCCGATTCCACCGGTCGGTCACGGCCTCGATTTCCTTCCGGTCCCCCAGCAGGCGGATGTACATGAACCCGGCCGTCACCGGGTCGAACATCTGCATAACCTCGTCGCCGTGCGGCATCCAGGCCTGGTCGACCAGCGCCAGCGCCGTCCGGTGCCGTCGCAGCAACTCTCCCAGGGCCGGTTTCAACCAAGTCCGGTTTCGGATCTCGACCGCATAGCGAAAGCCGGACGGCAGGGCTTCGAGAAACCGGTCGAGACGGTCGAAGAACGCCGACGCCGATGGAAAGACCTCTTTGGAAAAATACGGGAACTGAAGCACCAGCGGGCCGAGCCGGGAACCCAAGGCGCTCATCGCCTCCAGAAACCGATCCCGGTCGCCATAGGTCCGGTCGGGGATGAGCACCGTCTGCGGATCGGGACGCGGTCCCTCGCCGCCGTGCACGATACGGCGCGGGAACTTGGCGGAAAGGAGAAAGTCCGCGGGTGTATGCTTCGCCCATGCTTCCACCGATGTCCGTCGCGGGATGGCGTAATAGGAGGCATCGATTTCGACCGTATCGAACCGGGTGGCATAGTATTTCAGGTAGTCTGCCGGTCGGGTTCCGGCGGGATAGAACGGCCCGACCCAGTCGGCCTCCGAAAACGATGATGTCCCGATGCGCAGAAGTGTCGATCGCGTCATGGTATCATCCCGTCGATGGCTGTGTTTCCCGGGCCGTTTGGGCCCGAGTATATTTGATACGAATGACGGGTATGTCGGCGGCGGAGGGAAAATCGACGGGCCATGACCTCGGTCCAGAGCCCCCTCACCGCCGGCCGCGGGAATGCCCTCACCCCCAGCCCCTCTCCCAAAAGGGCGAGGGGAGGAGATGGGGTGCAGACCACTGGGGCGGTGATAATTCCCTGTATTTTCATGTTCGTCTTGCGGTTGCGGGGAAATGGGTTCGATTGGTTATTTTTTGATGTTAGCATTATTTGCCTTCCCTTGCCCATGTTGTCATTCCCGCGCAGGGGCCTGTTGAAAAACCTACGGAAACGGTTGCGGCAGGTCTTGATTCCGACGAAGTCGGAATTGTGACCTGCCGCCAGTCAATGATTTACGAATGCCTCCATTCTGCAAGAAGCATGGTCCTTTCAGATTTGTGGTCTTTTTCAACACGCCCGCAGGCGGGAATCCATCTTTCGGTGGTGTTCGGATGGACCCCCGCCTTCGCGGGGGTGACAGATTGGTGGTGAAGGAAAATACACCGATAGTGCCGAACAGTGGGCGGCTCCACGGTTGAAAATATTCGCTGTATTGCCATACCCGTCTTCCGGTTGCGGGGAAATGGGTTCGATTGGTTATTTTTTGATGGGGACCCGATTCGCCTGTCCTGAATGGGGGACAGGAGGACAATCCACCCTCAAGCCAAGAGCTTGAGGGTGCCACCCGGAGACGGGGGGCGAGAAGGCGCTCATCCCCGGCCTCTCTCCCAAAAGGCGAGGGGAGAAGGAAAGGGGGCGCCGACTGTATAACGCAGAAAAGAGGTTCCATATATATGGTGCCGGATTGTCCTTTACCACCAACTCGGTGTTGATTTGGCATTATTTCCGACAGAGGCGTGTCGGTTTTGTGGACTGGCGGAGGCGTCGAAAACAGCAGCCTCCCCCAAAGGTAGGGGCATAACCGCTCAAAAATGAGATTGCTCCCGCTGATAAGGACCCATATCTTCAAAGCGATGTTTTTGGCCATGAACGGATTTGCATGGGAATATGAAAAAGAGAGCGACGAGCGGAATTCATAGGACGGAGCGAACCAACAACCAGAAAATGGTTGAGTGGTTAAATGAAATAATCGCGGAGAAAAATCTATCGCTGGGCTTTGCTGAACAGGAGACTTCGGGTCCCGATAGGAAACAGCCTGATATAATAATAAGAAAAGCGGCCAATTCTGAGGCAATCCTTTGCGTCATGGAATTGAAGAATCCGGCTGTAATGCTCCCCATTTAGCAAGCGGTTTCTAAGAGAGTCCTCGTGGTCTGGTTATAGGTTTCTTCCATCTGGTTCGGCGTTTTATATCCCAATGCCGAATGCAGATAGCTTTCATTGTACTGCTC
>JAAZOE010000484.1 GCA_012797915.1 Candidatus Zixiibacteriota bacterium
CCCGCAAGGTGACCGTGATGGTATCGCCGACAGCGGAGGCATCGAAATAGGCCGTCAGGGCAATTTCCACCAATCCCGGTGGAATGTCGCGAAGATGCCAATCATAGAACACCTCGTCAAAGAAGTACTCGGTTCCTCCAAACAGACGATGAAAGTCGACATCGACCGCCGTCCGATAGGCAATCACGACGGAATCGTAGTCGGGACCGTATGCCCGACCACGGATCTGCGCCAGATAGCGAACCTCCTGCCCGTCCAATGGCCAGGTCAGTTCCGCTCCCACAGTGTTGACCACGCGGATATCCACCCGGTCGGAGCCGGCCTCGGATGTCAGGCGAAAGGCGAAATACCCGTTGCGGTCGCCGCTGTCCCAGACATAAAACGTATCGGCCGCCGTCGCCGCCTCACTCTGGTACAGCAGTGTCCAAGTGGTGGGATTCAATCCTTCCCCCATGTACAAGGCGGCCGGGCCGGCATACCCCCCTGTGGCGCTTGTGGAAAACACGACCGGGCCGGAGACAACCTCGTCACTCCGCGGTGCGGAAAGAGAAAGCGTCGGTTCCAGAAGGAGATTGAGGGCCTGACCCACGTTCAGACGGCCCCAGCCCGAGAGGGAATCGAATCCCGGAAGCGAGAGACCCTCATTGAAAGGATCGACCATGTCGTCGGCCGACTCGCAGAGCAGCTGGCTGACGCGGTCTGCCGTCAGCGCGGGGGCGAAGGAAAAGATCATGGCCGCCGCGCCGGCCACCAACGGCGCGGCCATCGACGTGCCGTCGGCCAGGATGTATTTGTCGGCGATAATGCGCAGCCCGGGTTCGCTGTCGTAGTATAAATCCGTTCCCGCGGCCCGCAACGACAGGATATCACGGGCCGGAGCCGAAAGATCCAGGTGCCGGCCATACGATGAAAAATAGGTCATGAATCCGTCGGAATCGGTTCCCCCCACCGTAAGGATTTCCGCAAATCCGGCCGGGTATACGACCCGGGAATCGCCGAAATTGCCGGCGGCGGCCACCGGCAAACAACCTTTGCGCAAGGCATACCGAAGCGCTTCATGGAGGATATTCGATTCAAATGGAAATCCCCAGCTCAGATTGATGACTCGGGCTCCCATATCGGCGGCATAGATAATGCCGGATACGCCAAGGGAGTTGAGCGCATTGGGAAATATCTTCACCGGCAGAATTTTTATCCGCCCCGGGTACCCGGCGATCCCGATGTCGTTCTGCACTGCCGCCACCAGCCCGGCCAGGTGGGTCCCATGCCCGATGGTATCGGCCGGATCGTTATCGGGAATATTTTCGAAAGTGCTGAACTCGTCCCCGGAGAAATCCCAGCCGACCACGTCGTCCACGAGTCCATTATGGTCATTATCCTCGCCGTCGCCGGGTATTTCAGCCGGGTTATGGTAGACATGTTCGGCCAGATCGGGGTGCTCGTAGTCCACCCCGGTATCGATGATGCCCACCAACACTTCGGCCGTATCGCCGGGGGGAGCATCGTAGACCGGCGTTATCCGGATGTCCTCACCCGGCATCCCCTGTTTCAGAACCAGGGTATCGTTATCACTGCCGGTGATCCGGATGATGCCATAGTATTCCTGCCCGGTATTATGAAGATACCATTGATGCGGAAACAGGGAATCGGCCGGCCAAGCATACGACTGCAATTTAAAA
>JAAZOE010000485.1 GCA_012797915.1 Candidatus Zixiibacteriota bacterium
ATCCGTATGCCCGCTGACCCCGAATTCCGCGACAGCGGCCCGTTCGAATTCCTGGATGTGCTCGACGAATACCGGGTCGGCCGGGTGGTGGAAGAGTACCGGATCGACACGGTGTATCATTTGGGGGCGCTGCTGTCGGCGGTCGGCGAGAAAAAGCCGCAGGTGGCCTGGAAAATCAACATGGGAGGGCTGTACACCATCCTGGAGGCGGCCCGGCAATTCAAGGCGGCGGTGTTTTTCCCCAGTTCCATCGGGGCATTCGGCCCGACGACCCCGCTGGACAACACGCCGCAGGATACGATCATGCGGCCGAATTCGATGTACGGGGTAACCAAGGTCTCCGGCGAACTCCTGTGCGATTACTATCACAGCCGGTTCGGGCTCGACACGCGGGGACTGCGCTTCCCGGGGTTGATCTCGTATCAAACGGAACCGGGCGGGGGCACGACCGATTACGCCGTGGCCATCTTTTTTGAAGCCCTCAAGCATAAGAGATACACCTGTTATTTGAAACCGGACACATCGCTGGATATGATGTACATGCCGGATGCCATTCGGGCCATGATCCAGATAATGGAAGCCGACCCGGCCGGTTTGAAGCATCGCAACGCTTTCAACCTGACGGCCATGCATTTCACCCCGGCCCAACTGGCGGCCGAAATCCGGAAATACATCCCCGAGTTCGTCATCGAATACGACGTCGATCCGATTCGGCAGGGGATTGCCGACTCTTGGCCCAATTATATGGATGACAGTGCCGCCCGGCGGGAATGGGGTTGGGCGCCGGAATACGATCTGCCCAGGATGACCAAGGCCATGATGGACGGGGTGGCTCGGCTGGTGGCCGCGGAAATGGGGAAGGGATAATCTTAAGTTCACGGAGACTCCGATAACCGCATGATGTACGGGATCGGCATCGACCAGATAGAGGTGGCCCGGGTGGCGGAGCGGCTGGCGCGGGAAAGCGGCTTGAAGGAGTCGTTGTTCACCCCCGGCGAAATCGCCTATTGCGAGGGCAAACGGTACGGCGCCCAGCATTATGCCGCCAGGTACGCGGCCAAGGAGGCGTTTTTCAAGGCCATCGGTACCGGTTGGAGAGGCGGAGTCGGGTTCGGCGACATAGAAATCATCAATGATCGGCAGGGGAGACCAGCGTGCGTTTTGCACGGCCAGGCGCGGCGACTGGCGGACGACAATCATATCGTCGCCATTCAGGTTTCTCTGACGCATATACAGGATCTGGCTGCGGCCATTGTCACCTTGGAAACATGAAAGGGTAGCAGGGAGATGTATTACTTCGGGACATATGAGGATCGGGCCAAAAACTTCGACTGGTCAATATCCGAAAAGGAATTGGAATACAAGGCGGGGGATGTCCTCAACATCGGCTGGTACTGCTCGGATCGCATCTGCAAGATGGGCAAGGGGGACAAACCGGCCTTGCTCTGGGAGAACCAGGCCGGCAAGGAAAAACGATACACGTATCACGACGTCCGCCGGGCCAGCAACACCATCGGGGCGTTCCTGCGAGGCCTGGGGATCAAGGACGGCGACCGGGTCTGTCTCTTCATGGACAAGGTTCCGGAACTGTATATCGGTTTTCTCGGTGTCCTGAAGATCGGGGCCATCGCCCAACCGCTTTTTTCCGCTTTCGGAGACGAGTCGCTCTTCATCCGCCTCAACGACGCCCAGACAAAGGCCATCATCACCCAGCGGAAACATGCCCCGAAAGTGCGCAAGATTCTGGACAAGCTCCCGGCTCTGGAGCATCTCATCATTATCGACCACGACCCGGCTCGTCCGCTGGGGCCGCGTGAGGTCGCGTTCTCCCTTGATGGAGCCGCGCCGGTCGAGACGCTCGATATCTTTCCGACCAAGGCCGAGATGCCGTCGGTTCTGCACTATACTTCCGGCACGACCGGCCAGCCCAAAGGGGTCAAGCACGTGCATTATTCCCTGATCGGCCAATACCTGACCGCCAGATGGGTGCTGGATATCCACGACGACGATATTTACTGGTGCACGGCCGATCCCGGTTGGGTGACCGGGACCTCCTACGGCATCATCGCGCCGTGGGCGCTGGGGGCGACGCAGGTCGTCCTCGATTCCGGTTTTTCGGCCGAAGCCTGGTACCGGTTCGCCGAGAAGATGAAAGTTACCGTCTGGTACTCCGCCCCGACGGCAATCCGGTCGTTGATGAAAGCCGGCGACGAAATCGTCAAAAAATTCAACCTGTCCAGCCTGCGGCATCTGGCCTCGGTCGGTGAACCGTTGAATCCCGAGGCGGTCATCTGGTCGGAACGGGTTTTCGGTTTGCCGTTCCACGATACCTACTGGCAGACCGAGACCGGCGCGATCATGCTGACCAATTTCCCCGGTATGAAGATCAAGCCGGGTTCGATGGGCCGGCCGTTCCCCGGCATCACCGCCACCGTCCTGGATCCCAAGACCTATGAACCGATCACCGAACCCGGGCGGGTCGGTTTGATCGCCTTCCAGCCGGGATGGCCTTCCATGATGCGTACGTACTGGAACAATGAACATACCTATAAAGCGAAGTTCAAAAATGGATGGTACTTGTCCGGTGACCGCGCCCGAATCGACAAAGACGGCTATTTCTGGTTTACCGGCCGCGACGACGATATCATCAACACCGGCGGACACCTGGTCAGTCCCTTTGAGGTGGAGTCGGCGCTGCTGGAACATCAGGCTGTGGCCGAATCGGCGGTGGTGGCCAAGCCGGACGAGGTCAATATGGAAGTCGTCAAGGCATTCGTGACCCTCAAGCCCGGTTTTACCCCCAGCCCGGATTTGGAGCTGGAAATCATGAATTTTATCCGCAAAAAACTGTCGCCGCTGGCCATGCCGCAGGAAATCGAATATGTGGATTCTCTGCCCAAGACCCGCAGCGGCAAGATCATGCGGCGGGTGTTGCACGCCAAGGAATGGGGTGAGGAAATCGGCGACCTGTCCACCCTGGAAAACGATTAAACCGAGGATCATCGGCATAGAGGAGTAACCAATGGATGAGATGAAAGACATCGTCCTCAAGTATGTCATCGCGGAGTACCTCGAGGACGACACGCAGGAGATTACCTACGACACGCCGTTGATTTCCGGCGGCATCGTGGATTCGTTTTCGATGGTTTCGCTGAAACGATTTTTGGAAAACAAGTACAAGATTTCGATTCCCGACGATAAGGCCACGCCCGAGGCGTTCGATTCAGTCAACAAAATCGTGACTTTGGTCAGGGAATTCGTCAAGTAGTTCGACCCCGCGCCGGAATCTCCGGCGCAGGGACGATGATACAGGGGCGAGCGGCGTCGCCGCGATTTCGACGACGACTCCCCATAAGGAGCGAATAATGGGCTATAGCGACAAAGTGCGGGGCATTTATCAGGACCAGATTACGGCTCTCCGGGACGCCGGGTTGTTGAAGCAGGAACGGTTCATCCATTCCGCCCAGGCGGCCGATATCGAGGTCGAATTTCCGACCGGTTCATCCTTGAAAAAAGTCATCAACATGTGCGCCAACAATTATCTGGGCCTGTCCAGCCATCCCGACGTGGTCAAGGCGGCGCACGAGGGTTTGGACAGCCGCGGATACGGTATGTCCTCGGTGCGGTTCATCTGCGGCACCCAGGATATCCATCATGAATTGGAGCGGCGGGTGACCGAATTTTTGGGCACCGAGGATACCATCCTGTTTCCATCCTGCATGGACGCCAACGCCGGGGTGTTCGAGGCCATCCTGACCCAGGATGACGTCATGATCTCCGATCGGTTGGTGCATGCCTCCATCGTCGACGGCATCCGTCTCTGCAGCGCCGTGCACGACACCTTCAAGCATTCCAATATGGAACACTTGGAGGAAAAGCTGCAGTTGCACGCCGACAAGCGGTTCAAGGTCATCATCACCGACGGCGTCTTCTCGATGGACGGCGATACGGCCAAACTCGACCAGATGGTGGCGTTGGGCGAAAAATACGATGCCATGGTATTCGTGGACGAATCTCACGCCTCCGGTTTTATCGGCAAGACGGGCCGGGGGACTCATGAGAAGTGCGGCGTGATGGGCAAAATCGACATCATTACGACCACCTTCGGCAAGGCCCTCGGCGGGGCCTCCGGTGGTTGCGTGTCCGGCCGTCGCGAACTGGTCGAAATGTGCCGGCAGAAGGCCCGGCCGTATCTTTTCTCCAATACGATTGCCCCGGTGGTGGTCTCCGGGGTCCTGAAGGTCCTGGAAATCCTGTCGGCCAGCACGGCCCGGCGGGACAAGCTCGAGGCTAACACCGCCTATTGGCGGAAGGGGTTGACCGAAGCCGGATTCCTGCTCAAAGAAGGGGACACCCCGATCGTGCCGGTGATGCTGTTCAACGCCAAGTTGTCGCAAGACGTTTCCCGCGACCTGTACCAGGAAGGGGTTTACGCCATCGGGTTCTTTTTCCCGGTGGTGCCGCAGGGCCAGGCCCGCATCCGGACGCAGATTTCGGCCGGACATGAAGTCCATCACCTGGACAAAGCTTTGGCGGCATTTACCAAGGTCGGCAAGAAATACAACATCCTGGGCAAGACCAAGCAGGAAATCATCGACATGTACGGTATGTAAGCTGATGTCATCATGTTCCGGGGCGTCGGATTCCCGCGCCCCGGAACATGATGGGGGCACGGTTTTCCATGGGTGTTCAGAACCTAGATCGCTTCTTCAATCCCCAGCGCATCGCCATCATCGGCGTCACCATTAATCCCAACAGCGTCGGCGGAAAGGTCCTCGGAAATCTGGTCGGCAGCGGTTTCACCGGCGTCGTCTATCCGGTCAATCCGGACAGCGAGGCGGTGCAGGGGATTCCCTGTTATCCCGATGTTCAACACCTGCCCCGGACGCCAGATGTGGGGGTCATCTGCTCGCCGGCCGAACAGGTGCCGGACTTGGTGCGGCAATGCGGTGAAACCGGCATCAAGGCCCTCATCATCATGTCGGCCGGGTTTAAGGAGGTCGGAGCCGAGGGGAAGGCGTTGGAGGAGCGGATCAAGGCTGAGGCCCGCAGGTTCGACGGCCTGCGGATCATCGGCCCCAACTGCTTGGGGATTATTGTCCCCCGATCGAAGCTGAATGTCAGTTTCGCCAATGGAACGCCCAAAGCCGGCCATGTGGCGTTCATCTCGCAATCGGGCGCGCTCTGCACCTCGGTGCTGGACTGGGCGCTTGAAGCCGGCATCGGTTTTTCCTATTTCGTTTCCATCGGCAATACCATCGACGTCGATTTCGGCGATCTGATCGACTATTTCGGACAGGATGATTATAGTAAGTCGATCATCCTTTACATCGAATCGATCACCCGGCCACGGCGGTTTATGACGGCGGCGCGAGCGTTTGCCCGTTCCAAGCCGATTTTGGCCTACAAAGCCGGGCGGTTTCCCGAATCGGCCCAGGCGGCCGCCTCGCATACCGGGGCGATGGCCTCCGAGGATGCTGTCTATGATGCCGCTTTCCGTCGCGCCGGATTGGCCCGCGTGTTCGATATCGGCGACATCTTCGATTGCGCCGAACTGATCGGCCGGGGACGGATCCCCAAAGGGCCGCGACTGGGAATCATTACCAATGCCGGCGGTCCGGGGGTGATGGCTACGGATGCCCTGATCGCCGCCGGAGGCGTGTTGGCGAAATTAACCGACGCCACGATGGAGACGCTGAATCAAAATCTTCCCTCGGCCTGGTCCCATCGCAATCCGGTGGACGTCCTGGGAGATGCCGGTTCGAAACGGATGGAGAAGGCGACCGAGATTGTCTTGGCCGATCCGGGGGTCGATGCGGTACTGGTTATCCTGACACCGCAGGCCATGACCAATCCGACGGTCGTGGCCAAGGCGGTCGGCAAACTGGCGGCGGCTACCCCAAAACCGATTCTGGCCGCCTGGCTCGGCGGAGTAACCATGCGAGAAGGGATGCGCTTGCTTATCGAGAATAATGTCGCCGCCTATCAGACGCCCGAACAGGCGATCCGAGCCTTTATGACGTTGGTCGCTTACGCGCGCAACCTGCAGTCGCTGTATGAAACCCCAAAAGACATTCCGGTGCAGTTCCAGATGAACCGCGAGACACAGCGGGCCGAATTTGTCGGGCGCCATTTTACCTCGGGACCGCTCTTGTCGGAGGTCGTCTCCAAGCAGTTGCTGGCGACCTATGGGGTCGCGGTCACCGTGCCATATCCGGCCGGCTCGGCCGATGAGGCCGCGGCCGCGGCGCGGCAGGTCGGATTCCCGGTCGTCCTGAAAGTCTATTCGCCTCAGATTACCCATAAGAGCGACGTCGGTGGGGTCGTTCTCGGTCTGGAAAATGATGACCAGGTTCGGGCGGCCTTTGAGAAAATCGTGGCCTCGGCACAAGCCAAGCATCCCGGGGCCGCGCCAATTGGCGTTACCGTCCAAGCCATGGCCGATATCAAAGACGGCGTGGAATTGATCCTCGGGGTCAAGAAGGATCCCGCTTTTGGGACGGTCATGATGATCGGCATGGGCGGGGTCAATGCCGAACTGTTCGGGGATCGGCGGTTGGGATTCCCGCCGCTTAATGAGCGGCTGGCCCGGCAACTTTTGGAGTCTCTGAAAATCTGGCCGCTTCTAAACGGCTACCGCGGACGGCCGCCGGTCAATATTGACAAATTGGTCGAGGTTCTCATCCGAATGTCTTATCTGGCAGCGGATTACCCGGAAATCACCGAACTGGATATCAACCCGCTTCTGGCCACGCCGAAAGA
>JAAZOE010000486.1 GCA_012797915.1 Candidatus Zixiibacteriota bacterium
CTGCGCTTTTTCGATCCCGATTCCGGCACGATCATGCTGGATGGGATCGATATCCGCAACCTGTCGCTGAAGACCCTGCGGGGCAGTATCGGGCTGGTCGATCAGGACCCGCTGTTATTCAAGACGACCATCTTCGAAAATATCGCCTATGGCAACCCCGCGGCCACGATGGACATGGTGGTCAAGGCGGCGACGATTGCCAACATTCATGATTTTATCGCCGGGCAAACCGACGGCTACCAGACGCAGGTGGGCGAACGGGGAGTGACATTATCCGGCGGCGAGAAACAGCGGATTTGCCTGGCACGCGCCATACTGACCAACCCGCCGATTGTCATTCTGGACGAAGCCACCTCTTCCCTTGATTCCAACTCCGAGCAATTGATACAGGAAGCGTTGGGGCGGGCCTTGGCCGACAAGACCGCCATCATGATCGCCCATCGCTTATCGACGGTCCAGCATGCGGACCGGATTATCACGATGGACAACGGCCGCATCGTGGCCGAGGGCACCCACGAAGAATTACTGGAGCGCTCGCCCCTCTACCGCGACCTGGCCACAAAGCAATTGCTGGTGTGATATTGATATTTCGTAGGTCAGGAGCCCGCTACTGCGAGTGCTCCTGACTACTAATAAGGAAATAGTCAGGAGCACAGGGCACCTAACTTTTTACCTATGTCGTAATAGGTCGATCACCTCCAAAATATAATACGAAGGAATAGCATAGCACAATTCGTCTTGCTGATTGATGGCTTGTACGAACCCGAGGAGGCAAATCGCCCCGGATTTTGGGTCACTGAAAAATAGCGGTCCGCCGCTATCACCGCCCCTGCTGGAAGCATCAATGACAAGCCAATCAAGTGATTGGACGACACCATCAATCTTGACCGAAATATCCTCGCAAGGGTAATAAGATATATGCCCAAAGCGAGAGATATGAAACTGATCCTTTTGCGGCAATGGTTCCGAAAACCCAATAATCTGCACACCCATACCATCATTAACAGCGCTCGGGTTAAACCGATCACGAGCACATATAAATGACCTCTTGTAGCCATACAACTTGTCAAGGCCTGCGGGATTTGAAAACTCTACGCCTATGCTACCAATTCCGACGACAATCAAATCGACTGATTTATTCGGATGTTCGACATAAAGTGGGACTCCTCCATGCCTAAGATAAAGGGTCTGGTGGGAATCCGAAGATATCACTTTACCATTTGCCCCGATATTGTTCGCGAATAGCTGAACACTATCAAATATTTCACCCGTTTTTGACGATGATACCACGTGCCGATTTGTAATCAGAAGGTAACCGCAAATACTATCCGACACAAAAAAGCCCGTCCCTTGTTTGTTTTCGGGATTGCATAAGCGCACTATGAAACGTTTGTCGGATTCGGGTAGATGAGGTACGGTTTGGCAATATCCCTTGCTCGTACTTCCCAAAAATGCGATGGCAAGAACCAACGTAATAACCCAATAATTCTTCATTGTAATTCCCTTTCTTTATGTTGCCGGGGGTTATGGCCCCCCGGCATCCTTTTTACCTAACACCACACAACGGGCTATACGCGTTACGCAATTGCGATTCGAGTTGGAGACGCGCCTGCTCAGATGAGCCCGGCATGTAGTGGACATAGAAACAAAAGGCATTACCGGATTTTGCGATCCAGCATGCCCTTCGTTCATGGTTTGTCAACCTCGCGTTGACATCTTCTGCCTGCCCTATATCCAGCACGTGCTGGTTATACGACGAGATAACCGCGTAGATGCCCGCGAGTCGACCAGTCAAGTCGGCCCGTAATATGGGGCCGGTAAAATAAACTCCGTCAAGATACATAAGTATCCTCCATGATTGCCAGATTCGCAGCCATTGAAGATTCTTGACGCACGCTATTGACAAAATGTTTGTTGGTGCCTAAATAACGGGCGTCCAGAATGCGAATTTGGACATTTCGGTTGTTATTGTATTGGGCGGATGTAAAACCACCATTTTGCATCCGCCTTATTTTACGATCATATCACCACCTCCTCATTCGTTTCCCGGGGTTTTCTTCGATTTACGACCTTTGGTTTTCAAGGGTGCCTTAAGGTCGATAACGATCAATCTATTATCTTCTTCACACTTGGCCAGATAACTCTTCGTTGGCCTATACTCAATTCCATAATAATCGAGGAACGGCTTTGCTGCGATAAAGCAATCAACGCCCCTAGCGACAATTTTTGTCGTAACGTGTAGCACGTCTTCCTTCACCAGACGAATTCCAATTTTCTGCCCATCCTTATCAAATAGCATTTCGCAATTCCCGTAGTCATTAAGACTGAACTTCTTTACTGCCCCCATGGAAAAGCCAATATGGCCAGTCGCCCTAATCGTAATCTTTGGCGAAAAGCTTTCTCCGAACTTATCAAATTTTTCCCAACCCATACGCGCCTCCGTTTCGCATTATAATAGGTTTTGCCAAAATGTCTGTCAAGATTTTTCGCATCACTTTTTCATTGTTTTCGGACAATCAGCATTTGCATGACGGTCATATTTTGCCATGATTTGTCGAATCTTATGCGCATCCTGATGGCGTTTTCTAGTGCTTTCTTTCGTTTTATTGTGTTTTCCTTCATCTTCTAGCGTTTTCTCTCATTTTCTTTCATTCTTTTACGTTTTCAGATATTTTACAACAATCGACCCATTCAAAATACATTTGTATTCATTTCCCATATCCTCAACATATACTTGACTCCCAATCAGGCCAATAATCATTGCAATTCGTTGTCGCGTCACGACTTAGGTTGTTAATAGCCAATCCCGTCCCATTTTACGTACGGTTCCTCCTTTCATTACCGACATCACATCCTCGCCTGCCACGCCACAATGTGATTGCGGAACCTCCACTCTATATGCATCTTCGTTTCGTAAGGCAGAACGGGCGGTTCGGGCGGCGACCAGAGGAAGGGCCGGTAATAGTATAATGGGGCCCCCGGTTTTTAAGCAAACGAACCCATTTTCAACCCGGCAAGACCGGCGTATCCGGTTGGAAAACATATTGTTCGCGCCGCCGCACCCTCCCGCCGAACAAAGCCAAAATTTGGGTTCGTTATGGGTTTGTTTTCGCAGATACGACGATTTTTCCGACGCCCAAAGGCCGCGATGTGCCGCCTTCATGCAGGAGCGGGTTCGTAGGGGTCGACCTGTGTGTCGACCCGCATTTTGACCCTAGGTCAAACCGGGCGTCCGCCGCGGCGGACGCCTCTACGGGACTAACGCGAATCTTGGTTACAAAATATACCGGCTGAGGTCTTTGTCCTCGACGATCTTTGACAACTTATCGCGGACCATCTCGGGCGTGATCGTCACGTCCTTGGCGCACTCGGGAGCATCGAACATCAGCTCCTCCAGCAAGGTCGTCATCACCGTGTGAAGCCTTCGCGCGCCGATGTTCTCGGCCGATTCGTTGACCTCGGCGGCGATCCGGGCGATTTCCTTCACCGCGCCGGGAGTGAATTCGATCTTCACCCCCTCGGTGGCCAGCATCTCGGTGTACTGCTTGGTCAAGGCCGCTTTCGGCTCGGTCAGGATGCGGACGAAATCATCGGCCCCCAGCGAATCCAGCTCCACGCGGATGGGGAGCCGGCCCTGCAGTTCGGGAATCAGGTCGGAAGGAGACGTGCCATGAAACGCCCCGGCGGCGATGAACAACATATGATCGGTGCGGACCATGCCGTACTTGGTGGTCACGGCGCACCCTTCAACCACCGGCAAAATGTCGCGCTGGACCCCCTCGCGGGAAACATCCGGCCCGACCTTGGACTGACTGCCGACGATTTTGTCGATCTCATCGATGAAGACGATACCCGACTCCTCGGCCCGGTCGAGCGCCAGATCGACGACCTCCTCCATGTTGATCAGCTTGCCGGTCTCCTCCGCCTCGAGGATCTTGCGCGCCTCGGAAATCGGCATCTTCTGCCGCTTGGGCGGTTGTTGCGGCATCAGGTTGCCGAACATCTCGCGGAAATTGATCCCCATTTCCTCCAGCCCCTGCGGGGTGAAGACCTCGACGATCGGCATGGCCGAGGTGGTGACGTCGATCTCGACTTCGCGTTCCTCCAGCAGGCCGTTGTCCAGCATTCCGCGTAGACGTTCGCGGGTGCTTTGCTGATGGGCCTTTTCTTCCTCCGTCAATGGGGTTTTGGAGGACGACCGCGGCAGAAGCAGATCGAGCAGTCGTTCGGTCGTCCGTTTGGCGGCCTCATCGGCGACCTGGTTGGCCTTTTCCTCTTTCATCATGTTGACGGCCAGCTCGATCAGGTCGCGGATCATCGATTCGACATCGCGGCCGACGTAGCCGACCTCGGTGAACTTGGAGGCCTCGACCTTGACGAACGGCGCGCCGGTGAGATTGGCCAGACGCCGGGCGATTTCGGTCTTGCCGACGCCGGTGGGACCGATCATGAGGATGTTGGCCGGCATGATTTCCGAGGCCATCTCCGACTGGATCGACTGCCTTCGCCAGCGATTGCGCAACGCGACAGCGACGCACCGCTTGGCGCGATCCTGGCCGACGATGTATTTATCCAGCTCGGCGACGATTTCTTTCGGCGTGAGCTGGTTGATTTTGCGACGGGGTCTGCGACGGGCGCGCGCGCCCGGAACCTTGGGGGTCATGGCTACTCCAGCGTTTCGACGGTGATATGATGATTGGTGTAGACGCAGATGTCGGCGGCGATTTCCAGCGACTTGCGGACGACCTCGGCGGCGGTCAGGTTGGTGTTGGCCACCAGCGCCCGGGCCGCGGCCAGGGCGTAGTTACCGCCGGAGCCGATAGCGATGATGCCGTCGTCCGGTTCGACCACGTCCCCCTTGCCGGTGATGATGAGGGAATGGTCGCGATCGGTCACGGCCAAAAGGGCTTCAAGATGACGAAGGTATTTGTCCCGCCGCCATTCCTTGGCCAGCTCCACCGCGGCCCGCGGAAGCTTGCCGGCGAACTCATCGATTTTCTTCTCGAACAGTTCGAACAGGGCGAAGGCATCGGCCGCCGACCCGGCGAACCCCGCCAAGATCCGGTCGTGATACATGCGGCGGATCTTGACCGCCTTGGCTTTCATGATGCTTTCGCCGAAAGTCACCTGGCCGTCGCCCCCGAGGGCGACCTTGCCGTTCACCTTGACGGCGATGATGGTTGTGGCGTGAATGTCGATGTTCATCGGTATCCTCATGCGCGCGGATGCGCCTTTTTGTATGCGTCCTTCAGACGGGCGGCGGTGATATGGGTGTACACTTGGGTGGTGGAGAGCGCCTCGTGTCCCAGCATTTCCTGAATAGCGCGGATATCGGCCCCGTTATCGAGTAAATGGGTGGCGAAACTGTGCCGCAACATATGCGGCGTGACCCGCATCCCCGCTTTCAAACCATAGGCATGCACGATTCTGTTTACGCTCCGGACGGACAATTGTTCGCCCCGGTTGTTGATAAAGAGAAAATCGCTTTCGGTTTCGTCCTTCTCCAGTTGCTCCTTGCGGACTTCGAGGTAACGGCGGCAGCTGTCCATGGCCGGCATCCCCAGCGGGACCGTCCGTTCCTTGCTTCCCTTGCCGAAAACGGTGACGACCGACCGTTCGAGGTCCAGGGAGGCCATGGTGATCCCGACCAGTTCGGCGCGGCGCAGGCCGGAACTGTACAGGAATTCCAGCATGGTCAGGTCGCGCAGGAGACGGAAGCGGTCGATTTTGTCGGCCGGTTTCGAATCCAGGACATCGTGCACCTGGCCGGGAGACAGAAAGGGCGCCAGCTTGCGGGAGTATTTGATCGTGGGGAGGTCGAACAACAGTCGTTTGTCGGCTTTGTGTTCGGTCAGGAATTTCTGGAATGTGGCCAGGGCGGACAGAAATCTGGCGATGGAGCGGTTGGCGATCTTTTGGTCGTGGAGTCGTCCGAGGTAGGCGCGGAGCAGAATCTTGTTGGTCTCAGCCGAGCCGACTTCGGGGAACCGTTGTTCGGCCAGATAGGCGGCGAACCGTTTCAGGTCGCGGGCGTAGCTTTCGAAGGTATGCGCCGAGTACCGTCCCGACTTCTGTAGATGCGCCAGGAAATCCTGAAGATGTTTATTATAGTCCGCCACGAGGGGAAGGTAATGCCGGATCAATGCAGTCGTCAACCACATTAAATGAAACGGGCCGGTG
Source organism: Candidatus Zixiibacteriota bacterium (assembly GCA_012797915.1). Lineage (GTDB taxonomy): Bacteria > Zixibacteria > MSB-5A5 > GN15 > JAAZOE01 > JAAZOE01. Next base: position 6,181 of record JAAZOE010000486.1, read on the forward strand.
ACTTCATCAGTCCCGGCCCGGAATCGAGAGTTTGTTCGAGATGTCAGCGCGAGACCGGTTCTTCGGCCGGTTCCTCATTATGCGATTCGGCCGATGATTCGGGATACGATACCGTCTTGCACTTGGGACAATAGAAATGGAATCCCTTGGCCTTGGTGGTTTTCTCGACGATATACGGATTGCCGCAGGCTTTACAGGGGGTGGCCACCGGTTTGTCCCACGAGACAAAATCGCATTTGGGGTAGTGGCTGCAGCCGTAAAAGGTCTTTCCGCCACGGCCGCGCCGTTCCACCACCTGCCCTCCGCAGCCGTCTTTCGGACAGGCGATCCCGGTGGTCATCGACTTGGTGTTCTTGCAGGTCGGATAATTGGAACAACCGAGGAACTTGCCGAACCGTCCGGTCTTGACCACCATCGGAGCGCCGCACTTGTCGCAGATTTCATCGGTGGTAACCGCTTCTTCGGCCCCGCCCAGCGGCTTGGTGCTCCTGCAATCGGGATACCCGCTGCAGGCGAGGAACCGTCCGTTGCGTCCCCACTTGATGACCATCGGCTTGCCGCACTTTTCGCAGACCTCATCGGTTTTTTCGACCAGGGAAGCTTTGATCGCCTTGGCCTTGCCGTTGAGCTTGGACATGGTGGCATTAAACGGCTGATAGAAATCGTTGAGGACCTTGGTCCATTCGACCTTCCCCTCTTCGATCTCGTCCAGTTCTTCTTCCATCAGGGCCGTGAAGGAA
>JAAZOE010000487.1 GCA_012797915.1 Candidatus Zixiibacteriota bacterium
CGATGGAAGAGCTAGGGGGCGACGACCATTTTGACGCGGTCGCCGGTTTTAAAGCCGGTGCTCTCGGCCGTTTGATTGATCAGCGCCAGAGTCGCCAACGATACCGGCGATTTCGACTGCGTCGCCAACGCCTGCAGGCTGGCACCCTTGGTGAGCTTGAGAATCTTAACCCGATTCGGCTGCATCTTCAGGATAGTATCATCGGTCAGGGCTTTGAACGTGGCCATGGAATTGGTGATGGCGCTCTGGTAGGTCGCCCAGGAGGCATCGGGGGTGTATCCCAAAATCTGGTAGATGTTCCCCTTGTAGCTGACGAACGTCGCCCGCCCCTGGAGGATGGAGCCGTCCTCGGTCTGCGCGCGGAACTGCCCGGAGACGGTCGGCAGGCCGTTGACGGTGCGCGATTGCACGCCGGAGGACTGCATCCCCTGCTGGCCGAAGAAGGCCTGCGCGGCGGCATCGGGGGAACTTCCCTGGGCGATGGTAATCTGCAGGACGGCATCCTGGTTGGCGCTGACGCCGGCGACAGCAGTTTTCTGGTTGACGGTCTGCCAGCCGGCGGGGAAATCGAACTGGAAGGCCATCTCGGGGTGATAGAAACGGTTGTCGTTGAAGAACCCCTCGCGCGGGTTTTCACCGAAAATCATGCCATCGATGCGGTCGAGATAGCTGTCCCGGTTGACCGACATCGTCTTCAGGTCCCGGGTCAGGGTATCGATTTCCTTCTGGAAATTGGCGATCCGGTTTTCGGGATTGGGGTGGGTGGACATCCACTCGGGGAGCCGTCCGCCGCTGTCGCCGCTGAGGCGGTTGAGCAGTTCGAACGTCCGGACCATCTGGCGGGGATCATGGTTGGCGCGGACCATGTAGCGGAAGCCGAGGCGGTCGGCCTGCTTTTCATCGTCGCGGCTGAATTTCAGGAACAACAACCCCAGCCCGGCGCTGACGTACTCGCCGAATTTCTGCAGTTTCGGTTCGATCATCATTCCGGCGGCCACCCCCAGTTGGGTAATCTGCTGGGTGGACATGGTGTGCATGGAGTGCTGGGCGGTCACATGGCCGATCTCGTGGCCGATCACCCCGGCCAGTTCGGCCTCGGTGTCGACATGGGTCATCAGGCCGCGGGTGATATAGATGAATCCCCCGGGGATGGCGAAGGCATTGACCGAGGGGTCATCGACGACCCGGAAAGTCCAGGGGAGGTTGGGTCGTTCGGAGGTTTTGGCGATGGCGGTGCCGAGTTGATGGACATATTTTTGCAGGGCGGAATCCGGATAGAGGCCATAGCTGGCAATCACTTCCGCATCGGCCTGTTGGCCCAGGCCGATTTCCTGGGATTCGCTGAACAGGTTAAGTTGCCGCTTGCCGGTGGCGGCGTTGTAGGCGCAGCCGGTCAGGGTGAGGACGGCGGTCAGGATGATCAGGACCATCCAGACGATGGTCAGTAGCCGCGACAAGCGGCGCCCCCCAAACGAATCAGGAGTTGTATGTATGGTACTTCCCCCTATCGGCGTTTTCAGTGACGGCTTTCCAGTGCGGTCAGGCGGGTTTCTTTCCCCGCCGGACCATCGGCCGTCCGTATCGTATCAATAGCCATGCCGATGATGCCATCGGCCGTGGCTTTATACAAAACGGGGCTACATTTTCTCCACCAATAGGATCTTGCCGTCGGGGAAGTCCATTTTCAGCGAGATGCCGTTTTTCAAATCATCCACGGTGGTCTTAATCGGCGGCGTTTCCTCGTCGGCGAACTGGTCGACCAGTTTAATCTTGGCTCCTTTGTATCCGAGCCTGCGCAGGTCGACCTTGAGGAGGATCTCCTTGGAGCGAACATCGGTGGCATCGCGGAGTTCCCCGGCCGGCGGCGCCAGCAGGAAAATGACGAAGGCCTTCTCCCCTTTCTGGAAAACGACCTCGACGTTGGGATCGGAGACGAAGGCGGCCGGTTTCAGCTTGATCTCATCGAGGATTGATTCCAGATGATACAACTTGCGGAAATCGCCCCCCGAAGCCAGGTCGTGCGTGAAGAGGAAGACCTTGCCCTTGAAACGGGTGGTCATCATCCCGACGACCTTGTCCTTAACCAGGGCCAGTTTTTTGCCTTTCGGGTCGGTGGAGCGGATGGTCCCGAAGAGGTAGGAGGTGAAAAGCTGTCCCTTGCCGTATTCGACCTCGCCGACCGATTCGCCACGGGGGGTTTTCATATGCAGCGCCTTGGCCAGGGTGTCGTTTTCCCGGCCGAGTTCATCGTAGCGCGGCAAGAGGCCGGTCAGAATGATGTTGACCCCTTTTTCGGCCAGGGCGATGA
>JAAZOE010000488.1 GCA_012797915.1 Candidatus Zixiibacteriota bacterium
ACCGTCGGCCGCCCGTGCGTCCCCACCCGCCCGTAAACCATTTCTGTGGAATAGTCGATGGTCAGGTCGAGACGGTAGAAAAACATGTCATATTCCTGCCAGTTGGTGGCGGTGACCGCCGCGATCGACTTATCCCCGGCTTGCCGCGCGGCCAACCGCGGCTGCAACTGCTGCCACATGAGTTGATGCGTTTTTGCGGGATCGGTTTTGAGCGTTACGGTGGCCGTCTCATCCTGCGCCCCGGCCCGGATGGGCACGAGCGCCAACACTATCATCCATACGACCAGGCGATATTTCACTGCTGTCCTCCTAACGGGTTTCGCGCCGGTTACCTAGTTCTTTTCGGCCGTTCCGGTCGCAAGATACACCCGACAATCCGAAGCGGCGCCGTGAGGGACGGTGAAGGCGGGTACTTCAGTAAGATATTCGATCTCAAGAATTTGTCAAGCCCGGCTTTTGGCGTGGCCCAAAAAAGCCGCCCGCCCGGTTGCCGGGCGGGCGGCTGGACATGCGTCGGTTGTATCGACTCGGCTTACGGGTTGCCGCAGGGTTCATCCCCGCCCAAAAAGAGGTAATTGACGAGATAGACCGCGTCGTTAATGGTCACGAAACCGTCGCAATTGACATCGCCGGTGATGAAGTGCGGCTGCGGCAGGGGGCCGCCCCGGAAGATGTACCCGACGATGTAAATGGCGTCGGAAATATTGATATGGTTGTCCCAGTTGGCGTCGCCGTGGTATCGCCAGACCAGCATGTTCACATACAGTTTTTGCGGCGAATTGGTGGCCTCGGCGGAATAGACATAGAAGGAATCGGGATAGACCCCGTAGGTGTAGGTCCCGACTTCCAGCGCCGCTTCAATCACCGCGGGAGCGGCGCCGGCCGTATCGAGAATCCGCAACCAGGGGATGGCGTCCTCGATCCAATAGTTCATGCAGCCGGGGTTCAGGTTGTACACCTCGGCCACCGAGGACAATTCGGCCAAACCGATTCCGAACACCTCCTGCGCCGGGATGTTCACGGTGGTATTTTCGGCGACCATGAACGGCGGCTGGCTGCCGGGAATCAGGTGCAATGTCACCGGCAGATACCGGGGCGAATTGAGGGCCTGCGGCGAGGTGATGACGAGGGTGTCCACGTAGGTTCCCACCGCCATCCCGTCGGCGTTCAACGTCAGGGTAATGAAATCCTTCTCCACGCCGGTCGTGTCGGAGACCACCAGCCAGTCGGAGGAATGGGTCAGGTGCCAGACCATCGGATCGCCGCCGCCGTTGCCGATCTGAAACGTCTGGGAGGGAGGGGTGGCGTTCGGTCCCTGCCAGCATTCATAATAGGAGAAGGAAATGCTGGACGGGAACAGGGTGATCATGGCCGGGCTTTCGGTGACGTGGAAATTGACGATCAACACCTGCGGCGAATTGATCGCCTCCGGCGAGGTCACGATCACGGTATCGATATAATCACCGACGCCGAGCGAAAAGGTCTTGAAGCCGAGGGCCACGTCCTGGGGCGCGGTTCCGGACGACGGCGTGATACTCATGATGATGGAACTCGATTCCGTCGCCTGGTAGGTCATGGAACCCTCGCCGGAATTGAGCACCTGGAAGGTCTTATCGTCGATGTTGGTCCCCGCCGGAACGACGACATACAGGATTTTGGGGTTCAACTCCAGGACGGGCAGGTCGGAAACCACCTGCAGAGTCACCGGGACCCGCTGGGGATTGTTTGACGCCGTCGGGTCGGAAATGACGATCGTGTCATAATAGTTGCCGTACGGCAGACCGGTGATATCGAATTGGAGGGTCACCGAATCGGGCGGGGTTCCGCTGGTCGGCGACAGGGTCAGCCACGAGGAGGTATTGCTCACCGTCCAGTTCAGAACGCTGCCGGGGACATCCGTCCAGATGGCCAATTTTTTGTCCGCCGGGTTGGCCCCCCCCTGGATACCCGATACGGCAATCTGCGACGGACTGAATCGGATCGCCGGCGGCATGGTCGTGATATTCAGGGTGATCGGCATGAGCACCGGCGAGTTGTCGGCGGTCGCGCTGGAAATCACGATAGTGTCGTAATAGGTTCCCACGGGCATCCCGCCGGTGGCCGCATGGATGGACGTCACCGACTGGGCCGTACCCGAGGAGGGGTTGATGCTCAGCCAGCTCTGGGAATGGCTGGCGCTCCAGACCATGGTTCCGCCGCCGGAGTTGGAGATCGTCAGGCTCTGCGAACTCGGATCGGGGAAGCCCACCTTTCCTTCAAACGTCATGGTCGTCGGGGAAATGACGATATGGGCCGGTTCGACCGGGTTGCCGATGGTGATTTTCCCGGCCACCATCTGCGGATAGATGTTGGCGCCGCTGGTTTGGGACAGCAGCAATTCCGCCGGGGGAATGGAGATGCTGTCGATGGTCACATTCTGATCGGCGATGCCGGCGGGGATATGGAAGTGTAGCTTGGCGATCAGACCGCTGCCGGCCGGAATATACTCTTCCATGATGACAATCGCCCCGAACACCATGCTCTGCTGGGTGTTGTAGATGCTCACCGGTTTTTGGGCGAGATAGGCCAGCCGGCTGCCGACGAACGAAACGGAATCCAGGGTGATGTCGGGCGAACTCCAGTGCATCGGGATGGTCACCGCCCCGAGCAATTCATCGTTATACATGTTGATCGAGACCGCCACGTCCTGCCCCTGAACCGTGACGGCATTGACGATCGATATCGTATCGGGGATACCGGGATCCTGGGCGTAGG